>NZ_JBEZKL010000133.1:0-19808 GCF_040704695.1 Streptomyces sp. NPDC048411 | reverse complement strand
CCTCCGTCAGGATGCCCTGCTCGGTCCGCAGTGTGCGGTCGTAGCAGCCCTCCGACCCGTCCAGCCGGTAGCGCTCGCTCGACGTGCCGACGGCATGGCGCTGGTCACGCGGGACACCCAGCGTCCAGGTGGCGTCGCCGGTGTACGTGTCGTCGAGCCGCGACCAGGAGATGCGCTTGCCGGCGCGTACGACCGAGGTGTCGGCGCGGTCCCCGAGCGTGAGGACGGTGCGCAGCCGGTTGTCCGTGCCGATCGTGGTCTCGCCGTCCATGGTGTAGACGCGATGGATGTGCGCGACCCGCGCCGGGCCGCGGCCGTCCACGGTCACCGTCTCGTCGTCGTCCCAGCGTGACGTGAGCCCGTCGGTGTTCTCGTCCTCCGTCCAGTGGTGGACTGAGGTATTGGCGAGGGTGCGCGAGACGGTGGTCTCGACGCGCCCGTGCGAGGTGTTCACATGGCCGGCGACGGTGAGCCGGTGGCCACCCTTGGTGTCGAGCCGGTTCAGTGAACCGGGCGTGATCGTCGTCGAGTTGGAAAGATCACTCTGATCGTGCTTCGTGAGCGCCCCGGTGACGTGCTCGCTGCCCTCGTCCTGCCAGACGAGGACGTTCGTGGGCGTGCTCCAGCCGCTCTGCCCCTCGGGCAGGCCCGCGACCGACACCTCGACGCGGTGCTCGCGCCCGTCGTTGAGGATGCCGGCGAACGGCGTCAGGTCGTACTCGATCGGCTTCACGTCGAAGGCACGCGGCGCCGGAACGACGTACCACAGGAAGGGGTTGGACCAGCCGCCGGTCCACACGTTCGGGAACGGTGCTGCGATTCCCGCGAGTTGGCCGTCGACCTTGACCTGCACCTCGCGGTACGGACCCTTGTCCGCCTTGCACGAGTAGGACGCGGCGTCCGGCACGGTCAGGTACCAGTACTCCTCGCAGCCGCCGCCGGATCCGGTGGCGTACACCTCGGCGACGATACGCTCGGAGTTACGCGGCGTGGTCAGCGTGGCGCCCTTCAGCGGGACCACCTTGTCGGGCGTTTCGGCGGCCTTCGTACTGCCCTTCGCGGCATAGAAGGTCAGCGTGACCTTGACGTCGATGACGCCGGTGTATGTCTCGTCGACGACATTACCGATGAGCATTTCGACGGGCTGCTCGCGGCGCAGTGTGTCGCTGTAGTGGGTGACGTCCTTCTCCACCGACCAGGTGATCCCGTCGACGGAGGGCTCGGGCGTAGACGTACGGAACACCTCGACGCCGCCCATATGGAGGTAGCCGAGCCGGTCGTACTGACGGCCCTTCACCTTTCCGTCGAGGCGCAGCACCACCTTGCTCCAGCGGTCTCCGCACTCCTTGGGCGGGGCGTAACTTCCCCTGTACGGCGTGAAATCGCGGAACTGCGCCTCTGCGATGATGACTTCGCAGGATCGGGTGTCGGGCTTTTCGACGGCCGGCGCCGCGGTCAGCGGGTCGTGCCAGTCGGTGCCGAACTCCACGGGAACCGGCTCGGCCGCGGCCGCCGGGCCCGCGCCGAACGCCGATCCGGCGGCCAGCACCAGTCCGGCGAGCATGGACGTGATCTGTCGTTTCATGAGTCAGGAGTGAAGCGCGGGAAGAACAAGTGCGCCAGGGGCGAATGATCGATCTTGTCGTGATCTGTGCACTCGTGCGGAAAAATCGATTGTTGCGAACTCCGGCGGAACGCGAACCTTGCGCGGTTTCATCACTCGCCACCCCTCAAGCGCTCCATGGGACGTCAAGCAGATTTGCGACCTGCTGCTGCGCCCCGTCGGGGGCGGCGGGCCGACCGTGCGCAGCGCCCTCGGGCATGACGACCTCATCGTGATGGGCGGCTCCTGCCAGCGCACCTGGGAACGCGCGATCCCCAAGTCGGCGCGGGCTGCCGGGCCCAGGATCAGCCCCCAGTTCCGGCCGTACGGGGTGCGCTGAGCCGGCACCCGGCCCCCCCGCCCGCCGCCCCGACGACCCCGCCGGAGCAGACGTGACCTGGGTGAACACCAAGTCGCCGACCCCGAGCGCGAGTTCGGATCTGCATGTGCACCGGGCCCGGCCCGTGCCCGCGTCCTCCGCGCCCGCGGACCGTGAGGGGACACGGACTTGATCCCACCCCTTGTCCCGCAGCCCGTCGGCACCGAAGAATGCGCACGGCAACCATCGGCTACAGACGTCACACCCGGCGTCGGCAAGGGGGCTCCACCCAATGTCACCCGCAGCACCGATGACACGTACGACACGTCGCTCACCGAGGATCGGCAAGGCGCTCACCGGCGTGGCGTTCGCGCTCGCCCTGGTCGGCGCGGGCGCGGCACCAGCCGTCGCCGGGACCGCGGGCGGGGACGCCGGCACCCGCGCGAGACCGAACGACGCGCCCGTCACGTTCGCCGGCACCGTCGCGCTCAGCAACTGTTCCGGCTCCGTCGTGCGCACCCCGCAGTCACAGCCCGACGACCCCGCCCTCGTGCTCTCCAACGGGCACTGCATCGAGGGCGGCTTTCCAAAGGCCGGCCAGGTCATCGTGGACCGGCCGTCCACCCGCACGTTCAAGCTCCTCGACGAGGACGCCGGGGTGCTCGGCACGCTCCAGGCCGACCAGATCTCGTACGCGACGATGACCGACACCGACATCTCGCTGTACCGGACGACCACCACCTACGCCGAGATCGAGAGCAAGTACCACGTACGGCCGCTGCTGCTCGACCCGCGCCACCCGCGCAAGAACACCGAGATCACCGTGACGTCGGGGTACTGGAAGAAGCAGTACAAGTGCTCCGTCGACGGGTTCGTGGACCAGCTCAAGGAGTACTGGTGGACCTGGAAGGACTCGGTGCGCTACACGCCCGAGTGCCAGACCATCGGCGGCACCTCCGGCTCCCCGGTGATCGACGACCACACCGGACGCGTGATCGCCGTCAACAACACCCATAACGAGGACGGCGAGCAGTGCACGCTCAACAACCCCTGCGAGGTCGACCGCAAGGGGCTCATCACCGTCCGCCACGGCACGCGCTACGCGCAGGAGACCTACGGGATCGTGCCGTGCGTCGTCGACGGCAGCAAGCTCGACCTGGGCCGCAAGGGATGTGAACTCCCCGAGCCCCAGGCCTAGTACTGCAACCGCATCTGGGGTGACCATCAAGACTGACTGTCGTTGGTATGACTGTGTGCTGATGAGCTGACGGTCGAGCAGGTCGCGTCGTGGTCGGAGGGGATAGCCGGGCTGCTTGCCCGGTTCGCCCACCGCTTTGGCAGGTTCGAGCCACGCTTGCAGGCGCTGGACTACCTTCAGGGGCTGATCGCGCCGCTGGAGAAGAAGAACGGATGGACCCTGGCCGAGCAGGTCGGCCAGCTCCGCCCCGACGGTATCCAGCGTCTGCTCAACCTCTCCGACTGGGACGAGCACGCGGTCCGTGACGACATCCGGGACTTCGTCGTGGAGACCATCGGCAGCCCGGACGGAGTCCTGATCTGCGACGACACCGGCTTCCTGAAGAAAGGCACCAAGTCGGCCGGGGTGCAGCGGCAGTCCGGCACCGCAGGACGCACGGAGAACTGCCAGATCGGCACCTTCCTGGCCTACGCCTCGGCCCGGGGACGGGCGTTGATCGACCGCGAGCTGTACCTCCCGGCCTCCTGGACCGATGGCCGGGACCGCTGCCGGGGCCGCCGGCATCGCCGACGAGGTGCCCTTCGCCACCAAGAACGAACACTTCCGCCAGATGGTGCAACGCGTCATCGACGCCGGGGTGCCCTTCGCGTGGGTGACCGCGGACGAGGCATACGGGCAGGTCAAACACACCCGGTCCTGGCTGGAACAGCGCCGGATCACGCACGTGATGGCCACCAAGGTCAACGACACGGTGATCACCACGCGTTGGGGCAAGGAACGCGTCGACCACCTGATCGCCGCGCTGCCCCGGCAGCGCTGGAAGCGGCTCTCCGGCGGCCAGGGCGCGCACGGCGAGCGGATCTACGACTGGGCCCGCACAATGCGGGAGATCGTGAACGCGCTCCTCTACCAGAGCCGGACCGGCTGCCAGTGGGCCTACCTCCCGCACGACCTGCCGCCGAAGAGCGCGACGTACTACTACTTCGCCGCGTGGCGGGACGACGGGACCGACCAGGTCATCCATGAACTCCTGCGCTGCCAGGTCCGTGAGCGGGCCCGCCGATTAGAGGACCCGACTCTGGTGGTGCTGGACACGCAAGCGTCCTCACGGCGGCGACGCGCCGCCTCACTGCGCACCTGGTCGACCAGCTTGCGGGAGGCGACGGTCACCAGCCAGCCCCGCGGGCTGTCCGGCACCCCGGCCTCGGGCCACTGCAGGGCGGCGGCCAACAGCGCCTCCCGGACGGCGTCCTCGCACGCGCTGTTGATCGATCTGCCCATCCGGCAGTCGTTGCAGGGGTCGCAGCCGCGATCACCGCTCCGGCGCTTCGCCTGGTCCATGGCATCGCCGTCGTCAGCCTGGCTCGGCGTCAGGGTCCGACTTCAAAGATCATCGAATGGTGGTTCATGGTGGCTGTGATACGCCGCCATGAACTCACCGACCGGAAGTGGGAGTTCCTCACTCCGCTCATACCGCGAGCTGCGACGGGCCGGCCGCGTATGGCGAACCGGCAGGTCATCAGCGGCATGGTCTACAAGATCCGTACCGGGATTTCCTGGCGCAACCTGCCGGAACACCAGGGGTCGTGGAGACGGTGTACACCCGCTTCTGCCCCCACGCCCTGGACGGCGTGTTCACCCGAGCCCTCCGGCAGATCCAGTCCCGCGCGGACGCGGCCGGGGACATCGACTGGCTGGTTCCGAATCGACTCCGCCATCGTGCGGCGGCGTTTCCCGTCAATTTTCGATTTCTATCTGCGCAACCATGTGGACGGGTCATCGATGATGGCCCGGATGACCGAGCTCGCGGCCCCGAGCACGGAGGCGTCGGTGCCCGCGAGCGAGATCCTGACGCGGATCGGGGACCAGGATGAGGACGGCACCCGAAGATCGACCTCACGCTGCACCTCTGGCTGGATCCAGGGCCCCAGCGGTGCATAGATGCCGCCGAGCACGACGCAGCCGATGTCGAGGAGTTTGACGGCCCCGGCGATCGTGATGCCGAGGGCGCGGCCGGCCCGCCTGAGCGCCGCCAGGGTTTGCGAATGGCCCGCCTCGGCCGCCTGCACGATGCGGCCGACGGTAGACTGTCCCCCCATCGAGGTGGCGGCCCGCAGGGGGAGTCCGGCGGCCCGCAAGATGGCCTCTTGGCCGGCCACCTGTTCCAGACAGCCGTGGGCGCCGCACTGACATGGTGGTCCGTCCATCCCGACGGCCATGTGCCCGATCTCACCGCTCCAGCCGTGCTCGCCACGAAACAGCGCACCGCCCATGACGATGCCGGCGCCCACCCCGATCTCGCCCGAGACATGCAGAAAATCGGCGGTCGCGGCACCCCGGTCCATGCGCAGTTCGCCCAGCGCGGCGAAGTTCGCCTCGTTGTCGACCGTGATCGCAAGCCCGTCCAAAGCCCCGGTCCGGGCGAGCAGAGACGAGATGTGGACATCGCGCCAGCTGAGGTTGGGTGCCAGGCGCAGCAGCCCCTTGTCGACCAGTCCGGGAACGGCCACGCCCGCACCGGCCACGGTCAAGTCCAGCCTCTCGGCCGCAGTGATCGCGGTCGCGGCCATGTCGGCGACGGTGCTCAGCACCTCGCGCGGGGTCCGTCCCCGCTGGTCCTGCTGTACAACCTCCTGGTAACGGCTTCCTCCGGCGAGGTCGATGACGCACGCCGCAATGTAGTCGACGTTGATTTCCAGCCCGAGTCCGGCCGCTCGATCGTCGGCGAGTACCAATCCGGTCGCCGGGCGGCCCGTCGGCCTGGTTTTGCGTGGTTCCAATTCGCCGACCAGACCACCCTCGATCAGGACATCGACCAGAGCCGAGACGGTGGCCCTGGTCAGTCCGCTCGCCGCTGCCACGTCGGCACGCGACACCGGTTCCGCCGCGCCGGCGATCTGGTTGAGCACCAGCGACAGATTTCGCGTCCGCAGACTTTCTTGCCGAGCCGGACTGGCCATGCCTTCTCTGTTCCCGGGACCTGCCGAGTCTCCACCCTTCATAGGTGTTGACACTGCCACATTCCCACTCTAAGTTCAGCGACTAAACAAAGCTCATCCGACATGGATCTGACATGGATCTCACCCTGGGGAACCACATGACCGTGCCGCGATTGCGGGTGTAGGGCGTCAAGACGTTCCCCGGGGCCCGAGCGCTCGATGGCGTCGACCTGGAGATACTGCCCGGTGAGGTGCACGGGGAGCTCGGGCGGAACAGTGCCGGAAAGTCAATTCTGATCAAGGTTCTCGCTGGCGTGCACCAGGCGGACGGCGGTGAGTTCCGTGGCCGCGGCAATGCGCCGTGGCCCGATGGACCGTGGTCCGGCGATGTCGGACCGCAGTGGGAGGGGCCGTCCATGCACGTAAAGCTCCTGCGATTGCTCGCCCCGTTAACCGCGAGTGACTAGGAGCCATCCACTGAGGGTGTCCCTCAGTCCCGGCAAGAGACCCCCGTAGCGCATGACGAGGGGACCCCCGACCCCGTCCCGGCATCTGCGGCCGGACGACCCCAGAACGTGGGGCGGGGCGCTGACGCTGACAGCACCCCGGCGCACCCCAATCAGCAATCGGCCCGATGAGTCCGCACTCCCCCGAGCCCCAGAGGAACGGTTGTGGCCCACAGACTTCGAACCCTACGTCACATAGCCGCGACGATGGCCCTTGCCCTCGTCCTCCCCATCCTGTCGATGGTCGCCCCGGCGGCACTGGCATCGCCGGCGCACGCCGCTACTGCGGCACCTGCCTTCAAGGTGCTCGTCTTCTCCAAGACCACCGGATTCCGACACGACTCGATCCCTGACGGCGTCGCCGCCATCCAGAAGCTCGGCCAGGAACACGACTTCGCGGTCGACGCCACCGAGGACAGCGCGGCGTTCACCGACGAGAACCTGGCGCAATACCAGGCCGTCATCTTCATGTCCACGACCGGCGACCCGCTGGGCACGCAGGACCAAAAGGACGCCTTCCAGCGCTATATCCAGCACGGCGGCGGTTTCGCCGGCGTCCACGCCGCTTCCGACGGCGGTTACAGCTGGCCGTGGTACGGCAAGCTCGTCGGCGGGTACTTCAAGTCGCACCCGGCGATCCAGAACGCCACCGTCAAGGTCGAGGACCCGGCGCACCCGGCGACCGAGGGTCTGCCGACATCGTGGAAGCGCAACGACGAGTGGTATGACTACCAGGCCAACCCTCGTGGCACCGTGCACGTGTTGCAGTCGATGGATGAGAAGTCCTACAACGGCGGCACGATGGGCATCGACCACCCGACCACGTGGTGTCAGGACTACGACGGCGGCCGTTCGTGGTACACGGGGCTCGGTCACACCAAGGAGAGCTTCAGCGAGCCGGAGTTCCTGAAGATGCTCCTCGGCGGCATCAAGACCGCGGCGGGTGCGGTGAAGGCCGACTGCGCGGCGTCGCAGAGCGCCAGCTTCGAGAAGGTCACCCTCGACAACAAGACGTCGAATCCGATGATGCTGGACATTGCAAAGGACGGCCGGGTCTTTTACATCGACCGGCTGGGCGACGTCAAGGTCGTCAAGCCGACTGGCGGCACGGTGACGGCCGGTCACCTGAACGTGTTCACCGCCAACGAGAGCGGGCTGCTCGGGCTGGTGCTGGACCGTGACTTCGACTCCAACCACTGGGTGTACCTGTTCCACTCCCCGGTGGGCGAGACCGTGGACCGGCTGAGCCGGTTCACGGTCACGGGAGACACGCTCGACATGTCGAGCGAGAAGAAGGTGCTCGACGTGCCGGTGCAGCGGGCCGAGTGCTGTCACCACGGTGGCGGCATGCTGATGGATCGCAAGACCGGTGATCTGTGGCTGGCTGTGGGCGACAACACCAACCCGTTCGCCTCGGACTCCTACACCCCGATCGATGAGCAGCCGGGCCGTGAGGCGTGGGACGCGCAGCGCACCTCGGGCAACACCAACAGCCTGAGTGGCAAGCTGCTGCGGATCCACCCTGAAGCGGACGGCACCTACAGCGTGCCGGCGGGCAACCTGTTCGCTCCGGGGACGGCGAAGACGAAGCCTGAGATCTACAGCATGGGCTTCCGCAACCCCTTCCGGATCGGCCTCGACCCGAAGACCGGGAATCCGATGGTCGCTGACTACGGCCCTGACGCCGGGTCTCCGAGCGCCACGCGGGGTCCGGAGAACACGGTGGAGTGGAACCTGATCACCAAGCCGGGCAACTACGGCTGGCCCTACTGCACCGGTCCCAACAACCCGTACATCGAGTACGACTTCGCCACCAAGAAGTCCGGATCGGCGTTCAACTGTGCCGCCCCGGTGAACAAGTCCCCCAACAACACCGGGCTGACCAACCTGCCGCCGGCGATCCCGGCGACGGTCTGGTACCACTACAACACCGACCCGAACCAGTTCCCCGAACTGCAGGGCGGTGCGCCGATGGCGGGCCCGGTCTACCGGTATGACGCGGACTTGAAGTCGGACGTCAAGTGGCCGGCGTACTGGGACGGCAAGGCGATCTTCGGCGAGTGGAACACCAACAAGATGTTCTCGTTCCAGCTGAATGAGGACACCACCAAGCTCGTCAAGATCAACCAAATTCTCAAGTCCATGAGCTTCAAGCGGCCCATGGACATCAAGTTCGGCCCTGACGGTGCGCTGTACCTGATCGAGTGGGGGTCCGGGTTCGGCGGTGACAACGCCGACTCGGGTGTCTACCGGATCGAGTACGTCAAGGGCAACCGGCCGCCGGTCGCCCGCGCCTCGGCGGACAAGACCGACGGTCCGCTGCCGCTGGCCGTGAAGTTCTCCAGCGAGGGGACCAAGGACCCCGACGGCAAGGCGCTCACCTACGCCTGGGACTTCGGTGACGGCACGGACGGCACGACCGACGCCAACCCCATGCACACCTACACCAAGGCGGGCGAGTACAACGCGGTCCTGACCGTCACCAACGACGACGGCATGACCGCCAAGGCCAGTGTGACGATCACCGCGGGCAACACCCGGCCCACCGTGAAGGTGGACCTGCCGCCGAACGGCGGATTCTTCGACTTCGGCGACCAGGTGAAGTTCAAGGTCACCGTCACCGACCCCGAGGACGGCCAGATCGACTGCAACGAGGTCCAGATCCAGGCGATCCTCGGCCATGACGGTCACGGTCACCCCCTCGACCAACTCAAGGGTTGCGAGGGCATCGTGCAGACCAACGAGGGCGGGCACGGCGCCGACGAGAACCTCTTCTACGCGATCGAGGCCAGCTACACCGACCACGGCGCCGCCGGCGGGGCCAAGCCGCTGACCGGGCGGGGTCAGGTCATGTTGCAGCCCAAGCACAAGCAGGCCGAGCACTTCTCGGCGACCGGCCGGGTGAAGGACAGCAAGGCCACCACCCCCCATGGCATACAGATGGAGACCACCGGAGACCCGCTGGGCGGCGGCCGGAACATCGGGTACATCCGGGACGGCGACTGGTGGTCGTTCGACCCGGTGAACCTGACCAACATGGACGCGGTCCGGCTGCGGGTGGCCTCCAACAACTCCGGTGGGACTGTGCAGGTCCGGCAGGGTGACCCGGAGAACGGGAAGCTGCTCGGGACGGCCGATGTGCCGGGCACCGGCGGCTGGCAGAAGTACGTCGATGTCACGACGAAACTGACCAACGCGTCGACCGACAGCGGCCCGCTGTACTTCGTCGTGCGCAAGCCGGCGAGCGCGGGCGACGACGCCTTCTTGATCAATGCCAACTGGGTCGACTTCATCGGCAAAGGTGTCACCGACAGCCAGCGCCCGGTGGTGACCGCGTCGGCGAACCGGACCTCGGGCACCGCGCCGCTGAAGGTCGACTTCACGGCGTCGGCCACCGACCCCGACGACAACCTGCCGCTCACCTACAAGTGGGACTTCGGGGTGAAGGGAGCCCCGCAGTCGACAACCGCGAACGCGAGCTACACTTACGTCGCGCCGGGCACGTATACCGCCGCGGTCACCGTGACCAACACCAAGGGCGCGGCGACGACCAAGGAGATCTCAATCAAGGTGGACGCGTCGAACACGCTCTGCCTGACCGGACGTTCCGACGACTTCCTGGGCACTGAGCTCAACCATGACCGCTGGTCGGTCATCCGGGAGAACCAGGACCTCAAGGTCGCGGACGGCAAGCTCGTCATCCCGACGTCGAACACCGACATCTACGGATCCAACAGCGGCTCGCCGAACATCGTCGTGCAGCCGGCGCCGTCAGGCGCCTGGATGGCCACCACCAAGGTCACGCTCAATGCCCGCGACGCCTACCAGCAGGCGGGCCTGATCCTGTACGGCGACGACGACAACTACGCCAAGATGGTGCTGCAGGGCCGCGGCACCGACAACCACGCCAACCGTATCTTCCAGTTCATCCGCGAGGAGAACGGCGATCCCAAGGAGGTGACGGCCAGTAACACGGCCCAACTCGGGGACGCCTACCCCGACACCGTGTACGTACGGTTCATCAGCGACGGCACCAACCTCACCGCGCACTACTCGGCGGACGGCATCAACTTCACCGCGATGCCGGAGACCAAGCAGCTCGCCGGGATCAAGAACCCGAAGATCGGCCTGTTCGCCATCACCGGGACCGGCAACCGCCCGGTGATCGACGCCCACTTCGACTGGTTCCACATCACCCCCGACGACACGGCGACCAAGCCGGGTCCGAACGACGAGTTCGACGGCACCACTCTCCAACAGTGCCGCTGGGACTCGATCGTGCGCCACGACCCCTCGGCCGTGCGGGTGACCGGTGGCAACCTGGAGATCGACACCTCCAAGGGAGACATCTACGGCACCGACAACAGCAACCCGAAGAACTTCATCGTGCAGAAGGCGCCTGCCGGCGACTGGACGCTGGAGACCAAGGTTGACGGCAGCGCCTTCAACGAGCGGTACCAGCAGGCCGGCCTGATCGTCTACAAGGACGACGCCAACTACGTGAAGTTCGACTTCGTCACCGACAACCAGCCCGGGGAGGCCGTCGCCCGGCGGCTCGAGCTGCGCAGCGAGATCGGCGACGTGGTCCAGAACCCGCAGCCTGCGGTCAGCAACCTCACCAGCGGCGTGGCCTGGCTGCGACTGAAGAAGGAAGGCGACACCTTCCACGGCTACTACTCCGCCGACGGCAAGACATGGACCGAGATCGCGTCGAACGGCAACCCGACGCCGGTCAAGAACGACGTCGTCTCGGCGAACGCGAGAGTCGGACTCTACGCCTTCGGCGTCAACCAGACAGCGTCGAAGACGGCCAAGTTCGACTACTTCCACCTCACTCCGGCGGTCGAAGAAGACAAGACGCCGCCGGTGACGACCGCGAAGACCGACCCGGCACAGCCGGACAGCGGCTGGTTCACCGGTCCGGTCACAGCCACGCTGACCGCCGCCGACGAGGACAAGGGCAGCGGCGTCGACCGTACCGAGTACAAGCTGGACGGTGGCGACTGGACGTCCTACACCGGCCCGGTCATCGTCTACGGCGACGGCTCGCACACGCTGGCCTACCGCTCGGCCGACAAGGCCGGCAACGTCGAGGACGCCAAGACCCTCACGGTCAAGGTGGACGCGACGGCGCCGATGACCACCGCGAAGTTCGCCTCGGCGAACGACGACGGGTGGCACAACAGCGCGGTGCCGGTGACGCTGACCGCGACGGACGCGACGTCCGGCGTGGCCAAGACCGAGTTCTCCACGGACGGCGGCCCTTGGACGCCGTACACCGCGACGGTCACGATCACGGGCGAGGGGCAGCACGAGCTGCGCTACCGCTCGACCGACAAGGCCGGGAATGTGGAGGACATCAAGGCCGTCACGGCCAAGATCGACACGAAGGCACCGACCGTGTTTGTCTCCGGCGTGGCAGCCGACGAGAAGTACGGCGACAGCCAGGACCTGGCCATCAGCTGGCAGGCCGTCGACTCCGGGTCCGGGATCGCGTCGGTGAGCGGCACGCTCGACGGCAAGCCGTTCACCTCAGGCACGGTCCTGGCCTTGCACGAGCTCGGCCTGGGCAAGCACACGCTCAGCGTCACCGCCGTCAACAAGGCCGGCAACCGGACCGAGCAGACCGTGAAGTTCACCGTCGTCACCTCGACGGCCGACATCGCGACCCTGATCGACCGCTTCGAAAGCACCGGAAAGCTCACCCCGCTGGGCGCCCACAAGCTCCACGGCAGGCTCGACGGCGCGATCGACGCCGAGAACAAGGACAAGTCCAACGACAAGACCATCGATGAGCTGGAGAAGTTCAAGGCCTTCGTCAACGACGACAAGAACGTCTCCGACGACCAGGTCCGGGCCACGCTCCTCCGCGACGCCGACGCACTGATCATTCAGTACGGCGGCACGCCGAAGGGCTGACCACCGGCCACGACCCCGAAGAGGTGCCGGGCGACCGAAAGGAACCCCGGCACCCCGCTGAACCGACCAGGGTGCCCCGCGACAACTGCCGCGGGGCACCCGCCCCGTTCCGCTCTCATCAGTACACGCGTCCAACGTTCATCAGGAGGTGGGCATCATCAGCCGACGCAGGGAACCGACGGTGGTCCGGAATTCGACCCGAGGTCGGGTGCTCACACTCGCGGCCGCATTCACGCTCGGCGCGCTTCTCGTCGGCGGCCTGGTGTTCGCCGGAACCCGGGCGAGTTCGACCGAGCGGACGGCCGACCGGATTCGCGTCGAGGCCGCCCAGCGGGACAAGGAGCAGATCAAGGCCCTTACCGAGCTGGCCCGTACGACCTGCGACCGGCTCGTCCCTGTGCTCGACGGCCTGGACCGGGCCATGCCCGCTGACGGCAGCACCCGACCCGCTGCGGTGACCTCCGCCGACGTCGTGGGTTGGCGGCGTGCGGCCACCGCAGCCGTCGAGGCCTTCGCCGA
This sequence comes from Streptomyces sp. NPDC048411, assembly GCF_040704695.1. Taxonomy (NCBI): domain Bacteria; kingdom Bacillati; phylum Actinomycetota; class Actinomycetes; order Kitasatosporales; family Streptomycetaceae; genus Streptomyces; species Streptomyces sp. NPDC048411. Next base: position 6,805 of record NZ_JBEZKL010000133.1, on the reverse strand, counting down.
TCCACCCTCCGGCGAGACCGCTACCAACGTGGCAAGGTCGAGCCTTGCCTCCGCCGTACGCCAGATCACCACCACCGTCGACACATACGCGACCTCGCGGGCACTGACCGGTTCCACCCGCGAGACCGTGGTGGCCCTCGCCGTACGGCAGCGCGCCGACGCGATCTTCACCTGGTCGACCGGGGCGATCGTGTTCCTCGACACCGCTCGGTGGCGGGGGGCACGGTGACGGCTTGGCGAGCCGGGACACCAAGCACCGCAACTGCTCCGCTGTCAACCCCCGAAGGACTTCCGGACCGGACCACTAAGCCTTGATTGGTGCGGCCGTCCTGGCGGCCTGCTCGATCTTCGCGCAGTAGGCTGCACGGGCTTCCTCGTCGATCTGCTTCTCGTGTTCGGCGCGCAACCCGGTCCGGCCGTCGAGGCCTTCGCGCAGGATATCGGCGTGCCCGGCATGCCGGATGGACTCGCCGAGGACATGGACCATGACGGCGAACAGGTTCGTGTCGGCATAAGGCTCCGGCCACCACGGCACGTGGCCGGGGGCGTCGAGGGGAAGCTCGTTGATCGTCGCGTCCGAGTGTTCCCACGTGCGCCGGTAGAACCCGATGATCTGATCGCGGGTCTCGTCCTCGGTCGCCCACAGATCGCTGCCGTTGGAGTCCTGCCACCGGGGCAGCGGTTCCGGGGAAGGGCGGTCGAAGACCTCGCCGAAGTACCTGGCCTCGACGGTGGCCACGTGTTTGACCAGGCCGAGGAGGTTGGTCCCGGTCGCTGTCAAAGGTCGGCGGGGGTCGTATTCGGACAAGCCGTCGAGTTTCCAGAGCAGCGCCTTGCGGTCCCGCCGCAGTCTCCCGTGCAGGTTGTCTTTCGCGAATTCATCGATCATGCGGCATGAGCCTGCCATGGGCTGCTCGTGGTCTCAAGATCCCGTACATGGTCCGCAACGACTGGCAGAGTCGAGGCCTAGCCATGGCCGCCGTTGTTCACGCTCACGGACAGCACTGCCTCGGGGCCAAGAGCGGCGCCGTCGCCGGCCTCTGGCGGCCGCGAGGGCGTAGGGCCGAACGGGGCGCTGGACGATGCGGGCCGGGAGAAGGAGGCCGAGATCGTCCTGCGCAAGATCATCGATGCCACCGACCACTCCGGTCATCGCAGCACCCTCGTGCGGCTCCTGGCGCGAAAAGGCCGGATCGACGAGGCAGTCGAGGTTGGCCGGCCCACGTTCGAGTACTACGACTGCGGCAACCACCTCGACTGGGCCATAGACCTGCTGGTCGAGGACGGATGGCCCGAACACGCTCTTGCGCTGCTGGATGAGTGCAGCGCGGAGTACGTCAAAGAGCACCTCCATTCGGTCCGGTCGACGCGGCTGATGTTGCTGGCGAAGGTTGGGCGCCATCAAGAGGCCATCGCGGAGGCCGCAGCTGTGCCGCCGGAGGAGTACAACAGGGATGTGATGCTCGCATCGCTGCTGGAAGAGGCCGGCCGCGTGGACGAGGCGCTCGCTGTACTTCGCTCGTCTGCCGCGTCCGATGGGCGCTGCGCGCTGGCAGAGTTCCTGATCAGGCAAGGCCGGCCCACCGAGGCCATCGCGTCCCTCCCCTCGGTATCCGCTCAACGCGAAGCGCGGGAGGCTCGGAGCCGATGCACCGAACCCGAAGACCCATTCGGCTGACGGCCGGCTCGCAACGTGACCGCGGTGAAGGTAATCCTGAGCTGAGCATCGGAGTTGGCACCTGAGCACTTCGGTTGGTCCATGCTGCCTCGGCCAGCATCGACGTGCCAGCACCGCTGCACGTCGGCACCCGGGACACCGGTCCGTACGTCCCCGGCCCTAGATGATCGATTCCAAGGGGTTCAGTGGTCATAGGCGGTCAGTGCCCGCATGACTGGTTGGCCGGTGTGGTCGTTGTGCCAGATGGCGGCGGTGAGCGCGAGGACGCGTTGCAGGACGCGGACAGCCACTCCGCCTGGTGTGCGGCCGCGGTGTCGTTCGAGGTCGAGCTGCCCCTTGAAGGTTTCATTGATCGACTCGATCACCTGCCGTAGGGGCTTGAACAGGTTCGCGCCGACCCGCTCGGGCTCGCCCTTACGGGCCGGCCGCAGCAGCCGGACGTCCAGCGCGGCCAGTTGCTGCTCGAACTCGCGGCCGTAGTAGTTCTTGTCACCGATCAGCGTCTGGCCGGGGCGCTCGTCGATGAGCTGCGGTTCGACGGCGAGCAGGTCCAGCAGGGTCTCGCGCTCGTCAGCCTTGGCGCCGGTCAGGGCGAAGGCGACGGGCAGGCCGTGCAGGGTGCACACCAGGTGCAGCCGCAGTCCCCAAAAGAACCGGCTGTGGCTGGCGCAGTAGCCGTACTGGGCCCGTCCGGCCAGGTCGGAGCGCTTGACGGTCTCGCGGGACCGGCCGCACTCGACCGGCGTGGAGTCCACGACCCGCACGTCGTCGCTCCACAGCGTGGTGTCGACCGCCAAGGCACGAGTGACGCGCCGGATGAGCCCGGCCGCCTTGCGAAGGCGCTTGTTGTAGCCGGGCTGCTGGGGCAGATAGGGGCACAGGTGCCGCAGGTGGGCGCGGGCATGCCGCAGCCACCGGGCCTCGGAGGTATAGCCGAGCATGGCCTGCATCATCGCCAAGGTCACCAGCTCCGCGTCGCTCAGCTGCGGAGATATGCCCACTGCCGGGCGCCACGGCCCGAATTGCGGCGAATCCATCAGTAGGTCGTCGGTCATTACATAGAGTGCGGTCGCGAGGGAGTCCAACTCTGTCTTCACACAACGACGTTGGACTCCCATCTCCCATGCGCGCAGGCGATTTTCTGGAATGGATCAGCATGTGCGATCCATGGCTCCTGCGGGCTCAGGCGCCTACGGTCCCGTCGACACCCTCACGCAAAAAATCCGCGTGCCCGTTGTGGCGGCCGTACTCCAGAAGCACGTGCACCATCACCATCCGCAGCGATACATCCTCGCCCCATCTCGGCTGGTGCCCGGCCACATCCAGGGACTCAGCCTCTCGCTCGACGCGGCGCGAGTTCTCGACCTCGGCCTCCCAGGCTAGGAACGCCTCGTCCCTGGTTGACAGGCGCGCGTCGTATGCTGCCTGGAAGTCGATCTTGTCGGACCAGACCATGGGCGCATCGTTGTCCTCGAACACCCGGCGGAACCAAGCACGCTCCACCTCCGCCATGTGCCGCACCAGACCGAGCAGCGAAAGCGTCGACGGCGGCATCGACTGCCGCCGCAGCTCCTCGTCGGTAAGCCCTTCGCACTTCATGGCGAGGGTCGCACGGTGGTAGTCGAGGAAAGCCCGCAGCATGTCCCGTTCGCTGCCAAAACTGGGCGGCCCTATGCGATTGTCGCTGGTCACTGGCATTGCTCCTCGTCCGTGCCTGTATCCAGGCCAGTATCCGCTGCCGTCGGCTGCCCCCAGACAAGGGCAGTCCGCTGGCCCGGCTGTCACCCCAGGAGCCGACAGTCACAGGAACGGCAGAGCTCATCAGTCACCCGCAACACAGCTACCCCTTGGAATCGATCATCTAGCCGCCGAGGCGGAGCTGGCCGCCGAGGCGAAGCTGGCCGCCGAGACGGAGCGCGCCGAACTCACCGACCGGTGGGGCCTGGACCGCTGGAACAGCCGCGGCCCTGAGCAGGAGCAGCCGCGCCGCTGGTCGGCCCGGCAGCCCGAGCACGTCCACCTGGCGGAGGTGGAGGAACGCCGGTACCTGGACATGCCCGTGGCCCGTTCCGAGGCTGAGCAGACGTACCGCGCGGCCCTGGCCCGTGCCCGTGCGGAGAAGCGCGCCCGCCGCCGCAGCTGAGTCCCCGCGGCGCAGTAGCAGCGTGGCCACCGCGTCGGGAGCATGCGGGACGCCCCGCCCTCCGCTGTGGACGAGCGGGGGATGGGGCGTCGGCAGGACGGGGGCCAGCGGCCGTGGCGGCCCCACGAATCGGTGTCGATGACGCGGCTGCGGTCGTTGCGCAGGTTCGCGGTGTCGGAGCGGTTGTCCCTGACGTAGTCGCGGCGGTCCTGGTAGAGATCGGTGCGGGTATCGCGGTCCTCATTAGCCGTGGTCTCCGGTACACCCGGCCGTGGCAGGGGTCAGCTGCACAAGACCCTGGCCTCGATATAGCCCCTCTGCTGGCTCGCCCACCAGCCGTTGCCGTTCTTCGTGGGCGCGCTGATCTTGACGGCGTCCATGTTGTGGCCGCCGATGCTGCTCTGAGACCAGCCGTGGGAGACGTAGCCGCCGCCGATGGCTTTGGTGCCCGTGGGACAGTGGGCCTCGGAGTCGCCGCCTGCTTCACTCCGCGGACCGACCGCCACCCGCGGTGCCTGGTCCTCAGGGACGCACACGGCACGGGCGCGAACCTTTCCAAGCATCTGTGCGGCGGCCCACCCCCTGCCGTCGCCCATGGGGGCGTTGATGATCACAGCGTCCGTATCACCCCACGTCACGGAGCGGTAGCCGCCGTTGAGCACCCGCATCCCTTCGGGGCACACCGCCACGGAGGGATGCTTCTCGCCGGCCTCCGGGCCCTCGACGACCTTGACCCCTGTCACCGGCGCCTTCGCTGTGGTTTGGGCCTCAGCGAGGCTCACGCTTCCGATGACGGCCGTTGCGCCGATAGCCACTGCGGCGGCATAAGCCCCTGCACGTCGCTTCCTGTTCTGGAACACACATCCTCCGCTTCTGTTCGGTGCAGTCGTGGAAACGACTGCACCAAGCAGCACGTATCGCACAATGTGGTCAAACCACTCCTTGAGGTGAATCCGCCGGTTCCTCGTCGACCTGAGCGACGAGCAGCCGACAACGGGACCAAGAGCCGGGCGGCCGTCGATGCGGCTGCATGAGTCGGGCCCAATCGAGACGGCCGTTCGAGCACCAAGTCCCCAGAGCATTACGACAAAAGCTACTTACGCGTCGGGGTGCTCCGGCAGGGCGAGCCAGTCCGACCAGGAGATCTCGCGGCCGAGGAAGCGCGGCTGCTCGAACGGCCAGTCGACGGCGATCCACTGCGGCACCAGCTCGTCGAGGGCCTGCTCGACCTTGCTGCCCACCAGCTCGTCCACCACCCACCAGGAGATCTCGCCGTCCGCGCCGGCCCTCTCCGGTGGGTCGATGTAGACGCAGCCGAGCAGAGCTGTCTCCGCCGCGTCGAACAGCGCGTAGTTGAAAGACTGGTGTGCGGCGATCTCGTTCTCGTGCCGCAACAGGTCGGCCTGGTCGGCCTCGTAGGTCATGGTGGCCGCGGGCCAGCCCCAGGCAGGGCCGAAGATGGTCCACAGCCGCTCGCGCGAACCCATCACAGCCGGATAGTCGAGCGGGGTGTCCGCCTCCCGGATCGGCCGCAGGTGATGACCACTGCCCGGCAGAGGTACCAGGACCGGATGGACGAAGTCATCGGGGAGCCAGCTCATAGCGCCCGACCGTAGCAGCGCGCGGCCGTCCGCTCCCCTGGATTTTCCCCGTATACCGCCAGGCCCTGCTCTCATACCGGGCAGTGCCCGCGATCACCCGATCGAGACTCCCGTTCGCGCGTCTTCGAGGAGTACGGCGGCACCTCCAGCCGCCTCCACCCCCTCCAGCGCCCGAAGTTCCGCGAACTGCTCACCTACGCGCGGCCGGGCGACACCGTGCACATCTCCGAGATGTTCCGCCTCGTGCGCGGCACCGGACACATCCTCGACGTGCTCGACGTCCTCCATCGCGACCAGGTCGCGCTGCGCATCCACGACGGCGCGTTCTCCGCGATGGACCTCACCGCCCGCCACCCGCGCACCGGCGAGCTGCTGTCCACGGTGAAGTTCATGGTGCAGACCCTCGCCGCCGGCGAACTCCAGCGTGACCTCCAGCGGGAACTGACCTACGACGGGCTGCGGGCCGCCGAGGCCAAGGGCAGCAAGGCCGGACGGCGCCCCGCCGTGGCGGCCGACCAGACCGACACCGTGCGGACCGCGTATCTGGAGGGCCGCTCCATTGCCGCCCTCGCCCGCGACCACGGCGTCAGCCGCGGCGCGATCCGCACGGCCGTCGCCGACCTCCTGCCCGACCACACCGCCACCGAGGAGGACGCCCCAGCCCCGGAACTGCCCGTCACCCTCGACATGCCGCGCAAGGTAGCCCACTTCCTCCGCACCACCGAGCTGGGGCCCGCCGAGCGCGCCGCGCTCGACCAGGGCGTGGCCGTACGGCGCGGCCAGGGCTACACCCTGCGCGTCAGCACCGTGCCCGCCGTGCACCGCGGGCTCCTCGCCCGCTGCCAGCCGCTCGACGGCGCCGAGGGCGTCCCGGCGGTTCCGGCCCAGCGCAAGGCCCGCCGGGAGTACGCGAGCCGCGTCAGCACCCTCACGCCCTGACCATGATCGTTCTCAGCGCCAACCGCTGTACCGATGTTCCCCGAGGCCGTTGACCTCCGCGAGTTCGCGGAAACTGAAGGTTCTTCACTACGAACCTGAGGGTGCGGCGCCCTGATTTTGGGGGATGGACCCGTGGGTTCGGGGTCAACTCGCGGGGTCGGTCTCGGCTGCCTGTTCCAGCAGGGCCCGTGCGGAGTCTGCGTAGCGCATGGCGGTCTTCTCGTGGAGGCCGAACACCTCAGCGAGGTGGAGGGGGTCAGGTCCTTGAACCATGGCCTCTTCGAGCTGTCGGTCGACGCGGAGCTTCTCCAAGGTCGCCTTCTGGCCGCGCATCGGCGCGCTGATCCAGTGATTGCTCACTCGGCTGGTTCCCATCGCCGTCTTGCTGTTGACCAGCAGGTGCGGGTTGGCCGTGCTCGGCCACCGCTTCCGGCGGTGGCCGAG
>NZ_JBEZKL010000132.1:0-19992 GCF_040704695.1 Streptomyces sp. NPDC048411 | reverse complement strand
CCCCGATACTGGGCGTATCGGGGCGAGCCCGACAACGCAGCGAGCGTGCGTGCCAGACGTCGCCAGGCAGGCGGGACTTTCGAAACACGCCCTAGATGCGGCGCGGGGTTCGCCTGCAGGGTAGCGCCCGGTTCGCGGGACCGGAGTTCACGGCCTGCGAGGCTGGCTGAAGCGCAGCATGTTGCCGGCCGGGTCGCGGAAGGCACAGTCGCGGACGCCGTACGGCTGGTCGATCGGCTCCTGCAGCACCTCGCCACCCGCGGCGCGGATGCGCTCGAAGGTGGCGTCGCAGTCGTCGGTCCCGAAAATAACACCGCGCAGCATGCCCTTCGCCAACAGTTCCGCCATGGCTTTCTTGTCGGCGGGCGAGGCGTTCGGGTCCGCGAGCGGCGGCTCGAGGACGATCTCCACGTCCGGCTGCGACGGCGCGCCGACGGTCACCCAGCGCATCCCCTCGAACCCGACGTCGTTGTGCACCTCCAGGCCGAGAACGTCCTGGTAGAAGGCGAGTGCCTTGTCGTGGTCGTCGACGGCGATGAAGCACTGTGAAAGCTTGATGTCCATGCGTTTCACGCTACGGACGGGGTGCAGGTTTCGCTTCTCCATTCCTGACCGGTCGCATGGGGATCTTGGCGACACAGGCCGGGATGGCGGCGACCTCGCCTCGCCGTGGAGCTCGGCGGTCCCTCGTCCGCGTGTTCCGCGGCGGGAGCGGACGGGCGGAATGCCGCGCACCAGCGGCTCGAAGGCCTGGCTGTCGTGGAGATTGACGCCGGAGACCTGTGCCCAGGCGCGGCCCGTGGTCGCCACGACGATGATCGCGGCACGGTGTTGGCCCGACGTTCCCCTTCTGGATCCGAGCGCGGATGGTCTCGGCTTCGATTGACCGCGTGGCGAACACCGTACGTGCCCACCACGGCAGCCCGTGCACAAGCAGCCCGGCGGGGGCGTGCAGGCGGGCGATGCAGAGCACCGCCCGGTGATCGCCTGCCTCCTGGCCGGGAATCAGCGGAGGAAGCCTTCGTAATCGTGCTGCTGGAGCTGGCTGTTGATCTGCTTTACCGTTTCCAGACCCACGCCCACGATGATGAGGATGCTTGTTCCGCTGAGGCTGCTGGCACCGCCATAACTCGCAAAGGCAACTGTTGGTACCAGCGCGATCACCCCCAGGTAAAGAGCTCCCGGCCATGTCATCCGGTTGAGGACATAGCCCAGATACCGGGCGGTGGGTCGGCCGGCTCGGATTCCTGGGATGAAGCCGCCGTATTTCGTCATGTTATCCGCGACTTCCTCGGGGTTGAACGTGATCGACACGTAAAAAAATGCGAAGAAGACTGTCAGCAGGAAATAGGTGATTACGTAGTAGGGGTCGTCGCCCTTGACGAAGTTGCCCTCGATCCACGCCTTCCACCCCGAGGTAGAACTGGAGAACTGTGCAATGAGCTGTGGAATGTACAGCAGCGACGATGCGAAAATGACCGGAACTACACCCGCCTGGTTGACTTTTAGTGGGATGTATGTGGATGCGTGACCGTAGGATTTTCGGCCGATGACCCGCTTTGTGTACTGCACCGGGATACGGCGCTGGGCCTGCTCGACGAAGACGACCAAGCCCACCATGACGAATCCGACGGCAACGACGCTGCCGAAGTTGATCCAGCCACCGGCGATCTTGCCGTTCTGTTTGATGGCCCACAGTGTGCCGGGCAAAGTGGCTGCGGTCGAGACGAATACCAGGATCGACATGCCGTTGCCTACACCGCGGTCCGTGATCAGCTCGCCGAGCCACATCACGCAGGCTGTCCCTGCGGTAATCGTGAGCACCATAGTGGCGGTGATGAAGATCGACTTGTCCGGCACGATGTCCGAGGCGACTGGACAGCCGCTGAACAGGGCGCCGCTCCGGGCGGTTGCGACCAGGCCCGTGCCCTGCAGTACGGCGAGTGCGACCGTGAGGTAGCGGGTGTACTGGGTGATCTTCGCCTGCCCCGCCGAGCCCTCTCTTTTGAGCGCCTCCAACTTCGGGATGACGACGGTCAGCAATTGAAGAATGATGCTGGCTGTGATGTACGGAAGAATACCGAGCGCGAACACTGCGATATGGAGCAGTGCCCCGCCGCTGAACAGGTTCAACAGACCGAGTAGACGGCTGTTGGCGGCCTGTGCCGCATTGACGCAGGTCTGGACGTTCCCATAGTTCACCCCGGGAATCGGGACGTGCGCCCCGAAGCGGTACAGGAGGATCATGCCGAGCGTGAAGAGCAACTTGTTGCGCAGTTCGGGTGTCCGGAGAACGCGGACGATCGCGGTGGGCAAAGTGCCTCCTTCGCCTCTGCGCCGGCGAGTCAGAGATGACGGTGTTGAGCGATGGCCGCATCACCGACTTGCGACCGGGGAAAGCCTCGCCGGAATGGCAGATGGCTGCGTCAGTGCGAAGCGTGCCACGATCACAAACTCGGCACCACTTGAGTCGAACTCGACTTGCGTAAGCCAGTGACAGCATCAAAGGCCCATGGGGTAGCAGCCGGAGGTTGCACATCACATCGCGCAACTCGAGGGTTCCGTCAGGGCAACGATGTGGGCTCCCGGCACCGCTCCGTAATCTGCGCGCAGGCGCAGGCGCCGGACCGGACGATGGGCGGCTGAGACCTCACGTGCGTCGTGTCAGGAGGGTCTGACGGTTCCGGCCACGGCGCGATCACCACGGAGCTGAACCCGGTCGACGGGCTCCTTCGTGATGAGCGACGGCGTGGTCCGTTGCCCTCAACGATCGACTGATCCCTCTTCGCCCGGAACTCGTGCGAATGGCTCGTAGGTTTTGGTACGAACGGCTGACACGCTGCGGTTCAGCGGTGAGGCGAGGCGGCCACTCCAGGCGGCGCGATCAAAAACCGTCGACTTCGACGACCGATTCGGCGAAGTCTTTCGGGGCTTCCTGCGGCACGTTGTGGCCGATGCCCTTCAGGGTCCGGTGGGCGTACGGGCCGGTGAAGTGGCTGCGATAACTGGCGCCACCCCCGGGAGGAGTGAAGGGATCCAACTCGCCGTCAAGGGTGATCGTGGGCAGCGAGATGGCGGGGTTCTGGGCAAGTCGTTCTTCGAGACGGTCGTTTCGGGGGTCGCCCTTGGCCAGGCCAAGCCGCCAGCGATAGTTGTGGATCACGATCGGGACCCAATCCGGATTATCGAAGGCCGCCGCAGTGCGTTCGAACGTTGTGTCATCGAAATGCCACGTCGGGGAGACGTTCCGCCAGATCAGTTTCGCGAAATCATGCGTGTACTTCGCAAGACCGAGCCGGCCCCTTTCTGTGGCGAAATAGTACTGGTACCACCACGCCCACTCGGCCTTCGGCGGCAGCGGCTTCTTGTTGCTTTCGCGGTTGGTGATCAGATAGCCGCTCACCGAGACCAGCGCCTTGCAGCGTTCGGGCCAGAGCGCCGCGACGATGTCAGCCGTCCGTGAACCCCAGTCGAAGCCGGCGAGGATCGCCTTGCTGATCTTCAGTGCATCCATCAGCGCGATGAGGTCGAGAGCGAACACCGACTGCTGAGCATTCAGAAACGTCTTGCTCGAGAGGAAGCGGGTCGTGCCATGGCCGCGCAGATACGGGACGATCACCCGGTAGCCTCGCGCGGCCAGCAAAGGCGCCACGTCGACATAACTGTGAATGTCGTAGGGCCAGCCGTGCAGGAGGATGACCACGGGACCCTTGGCGGGGCCGGCCTCGGCGTATCCAATGTTCAGGACGCCGGCATTGATCTGCTTCAGTGAATCGAAGGACGTGTTCCCCGGCTTGCCCATGAGGTGTGCCATCGGCTCTTCCCGGCCGGGTGCCGAGGCCGATGTAGCCGTGAGCGCCGACAGCGATGCTCCGGCTGTCCCTGCAGCGAGAATCTTGGAAAATGTCCGCCTGTCGATGATCGTCACCTCCCTGAAGGCTTTTATACGCTCATGCATGACAAGCGAACCGCAAAAACGGATGTGGCGGGTGAATCATTTTTCGGGATCCGCGCGTTGACGTCATGTGTCCTCGAACCCGTCGACCAATGAGGTTTCGTCGCCCGGAAGGTGTGGGCGGCGACGAGGTCGAAGTCGGCCGCACCATCGACGGCGCCGAGGGTCCCCCGCGTGACCGGGTGCTCATCGTCGGCGAACTGACCGCCGGCCGCCAGGTCCTGACTCTTGTCGAGCGGGTCTCCCACGTGGCGAGGTCGTCACGCCGGCTCTGCCGACGAACGTGCCCGCTCAATACTCGCCCCCACGCTCTCCTCCAGTTCAGCCATCGTCCTGAAGAACGCGGCCGACAGATCCACGTCATGCAGGCGTGCCAAGATCAGTACAGACCATAAGCAGTCAGACAATTCATGCTCCAAGGCCCGCTGCCAGTCCGGGATCTGCCGTGCACCCGCCCGTACCTGGAAGCCGGCGTCCAGCGGGTTCCGCGCGATGGTCGTCCCCATGACGCCGGTGCCCCCCGGGCGAGTCGCCAGCCTTCGTCAATGGCCCGCCGGCCTGCCTCAAGGAGTTCAGGCCGCTGCTGCGGGTGGGCTGGGCTGTTTCCGGAAGTCATTAGTCTGCCCGTCGGCCGTCCGGGGGAGCTCTCCGGGGTGGCCGACGGTCTGCGATCCGGTCGCCGGGAAGCCGCCGTGCCGCTGGCCTCACAGTGACAGCGCACGGGCACGGTCGACGCCGCCGTACGCGATCCAAACCCCTTACTTCGCACCGCACTATCCAGTGGCGCGAGCAGGGATGTCGCATATATTCCGTTTTATGGGCGGTGCTGCGGCTGGCGGTTCTTCAGGCGCTGGTTGGGAACCGCCGTCTACGGTCGTGCCCTGCCGGGCCGGCCGGCACACGGAATCCGATCGCGGCAAGAGCGTACGCCTTGCCACCTGGCTGCTGACTGAGGGGAACGAACGATGGCTGACGAGACGTTCGCGACCCTGGAGGAAGGATGGAGTGGCGAAGGGTGTCCGGCGAGTGCGTTTGCCCGGCGGTCGTTTCTTCACGGTGCCGCCGCGGGCCTGGCCGGAGCGGCGGGCGGGGTCGCCTTGGGCAGCGGTGCGGCGCGCGCCGACACGGTGGCTGTTCCCAAGATGGGACCGACATCTCGTGTGATTCCCTTCCACGGCTATCACCAGGCGGGCATCGCTACTCTGCCCCAGCAGGTCGCGATTCTCGTCTCGTTCGACGTGACCGCCTCCAACCGGGAAAAACTCACCGACCTGTTCCGCACGCTGACCTCGCGAGCCCGTTTCCTCACGGCGGGCGGCAGACCACCGAAGGCGGCCCCGACCGCACCGCCGACGGACAACGGCATCCTGGGATCCACGGTCGTGGCGGATGGTCTCACCCTGACCGTCGGAGTGGGCGCATCCCTCTTCGACGACCGCTACGGACTCAGCGCGCGCAAGCCGGTCCAGCTCGTCAAGATGACACCCTTCCGCCATGACGACCTGGACCCCACGCTGAGCCAGGGAGACCTGCTGATCCAGATCTGCGCCGATCACCGCGACACGACGGTGCACGCACTGATCGACATCCTGACCCACACCAAGTCCGCGATGAAGCTGCGCTGGCGTATCGACGGCCAGCGCAATCCGGAGCGTCCGGTCGGTGTCCCGCGCGACTGGTTCGGCTTCAAGAACGGCATCTCCAACCCGTCCGTCTCCGACGACGCCCAGATGAATCAGGTGGTCTGGGTCCAGCGGAAGGGCGCCGAACCGGCCTGGGCCGCGGGTGGCACGTACCACGTGGTGCGTATCGTGCATTTCGCTGTCGAGGCGTGGCAGAAGGTGCCCGTTGCCAAACAAGAGCGGATTTTCGGCCGCCGTAAGGCAAGTGGCGCCCCCATGTACGCAGTGGGCGAGAACGCCCCGGATCTTCTCGACCCCATCTACACCAACGACCCGCTGGGCCTGATCACCCCGCTGAACTCCCACATCCGCCTGGCCAACCCCCAGACTCCGCAGACCGCGGCGACCAGCACCATCCTGCGTCGCAGTTATGACTACGACCGGAGCCCCAACCTGCCGGAACTCGACATGGGGCACGCGTTCGTCTGCTTCCAGCAAGAACTCGACACCTACATCGCCATGCAGACCCGGCTGGAAGGCGAAGCACTGGTGCCGTACATCAGCCCACGGGGCGGGGGCTACTTCTTCGCGCTTCCGGGCGTCCAGGACGAGAAGGACCACTACGCCCGCCGGCTCCTGGCCTGATCCAACCCCGTTGCCGGGCAGCCGGCGGCGGGACGCCGACCGGTCCCGGACCGAACCATCGCAATGCGCACAGGAGGCGAGATGTTCTCTGCCCTGCGGACCCGAGCCGGCAGCGGCCGCCGGCAACCCGGCAGGATGCTCCGGCCGGCACTCGCCGCGGGCATGGGGATCCTGTTGATCTCCTGTACGCCCAGCCCTTCGGCCAAAAGGGAATCGGGTCCTGCGCCGATTGCGCCGATTGCGCCGACTGCGCCCGCTGTCGACGCCAGTGGCCGCGTATATGTCACGAACCAGCAGGACAACACACTCTCGGTGATCGACGCCCGTACCTACAAGGTCGTCGCAACCGTGCCGGCCGGCGCGGCGCCGGAAGGCGTCGCGGTCACCAAGGACGGCAAGCACGTGTACATCGCCAACAGCGGCTCTGCCCGGGTCTCGGTCCTCGACACCCGGAACAACAAGATCGTCACAACCGTGCCGGTCGGGAAGAGCCCCACCGGTGTCGGCCTCAGCCCCGATGGCAAATCCCTCTATGTCACCAACGGCAAGTCCAACACCGTCTCGGTGATCAACACCCGAACCAGCCGGGTGGCCGCGACCATCCGGGTCGGAAAATCGCCGGTGAACGTGGCGTTCAGTCCAGACGGTGGCAGTGCCTATGTGGCGAACGCCGGGTCGGGCAACTTGTCGGTGATCGACACCCGCACCCGCCGGGTTGCCCGGCAACTTCCCGCGGGGCGCTACCCGGTGGGCGTCGCCCTCACGCCGGACGGCGAGTCGGCCTACGTCGCCGACGAAGTGGGACAGCAGGTCCTTGCCGTCGCAACCCGTACCGGCAAGGCGACTGCCGTGTCCGTCGGCGAGGGCCCCTTCGACGTGGCCATCGGGCCCGACGGCCGCTTCGCCTACTCCGCCGACCTCGGCCCGGGCAACGTATCCGTGATCGACACCGGCAGCCATCGCGTCGCGGCGACCATTGCCCTGGGCCCTCCAGGAACCGACCCGTTCAACCTGGAAGTCACCAGCCGCGCTGTCTACGTCACGAACCAGGGAGCGGGCACCCTCACGGTCATCGACCCGACATCCCGCAAGGTCGTCGCCACGGTCACCGTCGGCGCCAGCCCCTACGGCGTGGCAGTGAGCTGAACCCGCGACGCGACCGGCACGACCCAAGGGAGACGGGCCGACGTGCCGTCGGCAGTGGTCCGTGGCGGGGTCAGAAGAAGCCGCCGTCGGCCTCGATGGTGCGGCCAGTGATGTAGGAGGCGTCGTCGGAGACCAGGAAGGCTGTCACGGCGGCGATCTCCTCAGGACGGGCCAGGCGGCCGAGGGCGCAGTGCATCTTCTCCCACTCCGGCAGCGGTACGTCGAGCAACGGGTGCCGGTAGTGGACGGCGTTGGCGGCGGCCATGGCGGTGGCGGTACCGCCCGGGGCGATGGCGTTGATGGTGATCCCGCGCTGTCCCAGTTCGGCGGCCAGGTTGAGCACCATGCTGTTGACCGCTCCCTTACTCGCCGCGTACAGCGTGTGGTGGAAGACCGAGCGGGTGGCGCTGACTGACGAGGTGAGCACGATCCGGCCGCCCGGGCGGAGGTGACGGGCCGCCTGCTGGGCGGCGAAGAGCTGCCCCTTGGTGTTGACGGCGAACACCCGGTCGAAGTCCTCGGGGGTGATTTCCTCCAAGGGGGCGAAGTGCTCGATCCCCGCGTTGCTCACCAGGATGTCGAGCCTGCCGTAGGTCTCGACGGCCTGTTCGACCAGACGCTTGGTCTCAGCAAGGTCGGTCACGTCCGCCCGGATCGCGACCGCCTGGCCGCCGCGTTCCTCCAGCTCCGTGACCAGCCGATCGGCATCGGCCGCGCTGCTGCGGAAGTTGACCGCCACAGTGGCACCGTCCTCGGCCAGCCGTAGGGCGACGGCCCTGCCGATGCCTCGGCCCGCCCCGGTGACCAGGGCGACCTTCCCGCTGAGTTTCGTCATGCTCCGCCATTCCATCCGGCAACCGGGCCCTTCGGAGGGGGCACTCCGACAACCATGGCAGCGCGCCGGCGAACCTGCCTCTCCACATTGCCGCACGGGTGGCGGACCGTCACTGCTTTCGATCACATTCTCCCTGCCCGTGGCCGCGGCCGTGGGCGACCACGGCTACGCCGGTCAGGGCTGGCCGGAGTCGCTGTAGCGTCCTCCGGTGGACTGGTTCCAAACCCGCCGGTTCACCACGTCGCAGATGTCGTCGATGTGCGCCTGCAGTGGCCAGGAGATGCGCTTCCAGTCGCCGATGACGTACGTCATGTTGGAGGGACCTTCGGCGGGTGTGGTCAGGTAGGTGGGCGCCACTTGCTTGAAGTAGGCCTCGACCGCCGGGGGGAGCTTGTCCGCGTTGTCGGTCAGCAGCAGCGGGGAGTGGAAGCCGAGGTGGGACAGGGGTGCCGAGCGCCGACGACGGCCAGAGGTCACTCTTGGTGTGAGGCTCCAGGGTGAGCCGCACGTCACGGAGAAGGACTGAGGGATATGCAGGCAATGTGGCACGCACTGTCGATCACCGGGTCCATGACGTGGGAGATCACCTGGGCCCTGATCCTCGGCTTCGCTCTGTCCGCCGTTGTCCAGGCCGTGGTCCGCAAGTCCACCGTCGTGCGGATGCTGGGCGACGACCGCCCGCGGACCCTGGCCATCGCCGCCGGCCTGGGCGCTGCCTCCTCCTCCTGCTCCTACGCCGCCGTGGCCCTGGCCCGCTCTCTGTTCCGCCGGGGCGCCAACTTCACCGCCGCGATGGCCTTCGAGATCGCCTCGACCAACCTGGTGGTCGAACTCGGGGTGATTCTGGCGCTGCTCATGGGCTGGCAGTTCACCGCCGCGGAATTCGTCGGCGGCCCCATCATGATCATTCTCCTTGCGGTGCTGTTCCGGCTGTTCCTGCGCGACAGACGGCTGCGCGACGCACGCGAACAGGCCGACCGCGGTCTGGCGGGATCCATGGAGGGGCACGCGGCAATGGACATGTCCGTCCAGCGCGAAGGCTCCTTCGGGCGGCGGCTGCTGTCTCGTCAGGGTTTCACCGCGGTCGCGCACGTCTTCGTCATGGAGTGGGCGGCGATCCTGCGCGACCTGGTCATCGGGCTGCTCATCGCCGGCGCCATGGCCGCCTGGGTGCCTGACTCCTTCTGGCGCACCTTCTTCTTCGACGGCCACCCCTTGGCGTCCAAGCTGTGGGGGCCGCTGATCGGCCCGCTGGTGGCCATCGCCTCGTTCGTCTGTTCCATCGGTAACGTGCCACTGGCCGTCGTGCTGTGGAAGGGCGGCATCAGCTTCGGCGGCGTCGTCGCGTTCGTCTTCGCCGACCTGTTGATCCTGCCGATCCTCAACATCTACCGGAAGTACTACGGCGCGAAGATGACCCTCCTCCTGCTCGGCACCTTCTACGCGGCCATGGCCACCGCCGGATACATCGTCGAGTTGGCCTTCAGTGGCCTTGGCCTCATCCCCGACCGCGCCGACGCCACAATCCCCATGAACGGCGTCACCTGGAACTACACCACCTGGCTCAACTTCGCATTCCTCCTACTGGCTGCCGCGCTCCTGGTGAGGTTCTTCCGTACCGGTGGCCTACGCATGCTCCGCATGATGGGCGGCTCACCCGACACCGGCCACGACCACACCGGCCACCGTGACGGCCAAACCGCCATGCAGCACGGACACGACACCGGGCACCCACACGGCAACCACCACTGACGGCCTCCTCCGCGGAAGGGAGCCCACTCCCTGTCGCGGGGGAGGCCGTAATCCCCGGCCACTGGCCTACGCCACCGCCCGCACCCGTTCACGGCGGCGATGTTTCGCCCGCCAGGTTCGCCGGCCGGAGGCCGGGCCGAGGCGGCCCGTGGTCCGGCGGTGTGCCGCACCACGGTCAGCGAGGGTGGCCTCGTCCCCCGTGCGCCGCACCTCCGCCCCGAGGTCGTCGGCGTCCGACCGCCGGCGAGGCATGCCGGGGCTCTCGTGAGCGAACGGGAGAGCGCGGGAAGCGACTGGCCGTACTCTCGCTATGCCGTGGCGGAGATGCACTACATGATGATCCGTTGGGGCACGGCCACCACGCAGGCCGACTGCCCGGCCTGAGTGACAGATCCGGACCGTGGCCGAGGTTGACCCTCGACCTTGTCGAGGGCTCAGAGTTCCGGGTGTGGAGAACGAGATGCGCAGCATTGGGGAGATGGCACGGGACGGCGGACTGAGCGTGAGTGCGCTTCGGTTCTACGACCGGGCCGGTGTGCTGGTCCCCGCCTGGGTCGACCCGGTCAGCGGCTACCGCTGGTACGAGCCCGAGCAGCTGGAGGAGTCCCGGTTGCTGGCCCGGCTGCGCAGGGCAGGCATGCCCCTGGCCGACATCCGGCTCGTCCTGGCCGCCTGGTCCGGCATGGACACGGTTCTGGTGCGCGGTTTGCTTCAGGCGCACCTGCGCCGTCTCGAACTGGGGCTGTCCGATGCCCGCCGTGAGTTCTCCACGCTCCGAGCTCTACTCGACCACAGGGAGAACCCCATGACTTCGCCTCGCACCGCCACCGCCCGCCTGTCCGTTCCCGCGCCGGAGCTGGCCGCCGCGCTGGACGCGGTCCGTTTCGCGGCCGGTACCGACGCGGAACTGCCGATGCTCGGCGGGATCCTGTTCGATATCGAGGGTGAAGGACTCCACCTCGTGGCCACCGACCGGTACCGGATGGCCGTCGCGCAGGCCCGTACGACAGGGCACGGCGGCTCTCGCGTGCAGGCAATCGTGCCTCTTCCGCTCGCCGACGCGATGCGGGCGCTGCTGAACGGCGAGGAGTCCGTCCAGCTGGCAGTGGACGGTGACCGCGTGACGCTGGAGACCGGCGATCGACAGACGGCCGGGCAGAGCCTCGGCCACGACTTCCCCGACTACCGTCGCCTCGTCCACCTCCCGGCCGGCCACCGGGCCCACGTCGATACGGCGGCCTTCCGTGAGGCGCTGGAGACCGGTCCCGTCCGCGCCAGCGAGACGCGCAAGCACGACGGCGAGCCCCACGAGCTCAGCGTGCTCAGGGTGACGGAGAACGGGACCGTGATCCTGTGCGACGACGGTGACGACGACCAGAACAACGTCGCAGTCAACCGCGAGTTCCTGCTGCATGCGCTCGCCGCCGGAGCCCGGGACGAACTGGTCCTGGAGCTCGGCGCTCCCACGGCCCCCCTCGCGATCCGCCGCCCCGACGACGAGGACAGTTTCTCGATGCTGATGCCGGTCCGCCTGGAGAACTGACTTCCGCACAAGCCGGGTTGGTCCTTGTCTCCGTCCGCCTGTCTCGGTCTCGCGCCGGTGTCACGGCACCTCGTGCCGTACGAGTGCCCGTTCTGCCGACGCCGGTGCTGCCGGGGCCGGGGGTCGGTCGGCCTGCTACGCCTCACGTGCCAGGTCGGCGGCCGCCTCCGGGACATGTCCATCGGTGAGAATCTCCGCCCAGACCGTCTTCGTGTACGCGTCGCGGACCGTGTATCCCCAGCGGTCCGCGTACTCCTGGACGAGGAGCAGTCCGCGGCCCGACGTCTCGTCGGCGGGCTGCGGCGACACGAGCGGTGGCAGGACCAGATCATGCCCGCCGCGCGGGGTTTCCATCCCGGCAAGAACGGCCCGTTCGTGGTCGTGGAGTCGCACGCGCACCAACACCTCGGGTACTTCGAGTCCCAGGGCGGGGGGTGCGTCGTCTCGGAGACTGCCGAGGTCAGTGCCTTCGCTTTGCGATATGGCAAGCTGCGATCGCAGGCCTTGAATGTCGAGGAGTCTGCGCGACTCATCGAACGGATGGCGGGAGAGGCATGAGCGTGGAGCAGATGGCCGAGAACGTGGACGGGCTGCGCTGGTTCAAGAGCAGCTACAGCGGCTCGGACGGCGGCGACTGCGTGGAGTTGGCAGTCGGCCTGGACGCTGTGTACGTACGTGACTCGAAGCTCGCGGGTGCCGGGCCGCTGCTGCGGGTCGGTCAGGACGAGTGGACGGCGTTCGTGGCGCTCGCGGTGGAGTAAGGGCTTGCAGAGAATCAACACGCCTTCTTGATCTCCACGGATGCTTGATCGGCTTCCTGGGCAAGGAAGTTGCTCAGGTCCGTCGGTGAGGGGAAGCGGGCGGTTGCCGGTGTGATGGTGTATCCGTGCTGGTCAAGGGCTGGTTGGACGTCTCGGACGGCGTCGCTCGCGGTGCGCGAGCAGGCGCCTGGTCACGACGGCTGAAGTGGGCAGTGCTGGCCCGTACGACGAGTTCCGGCTCCACCGACGCCGGTACGGTCGCCCCACTTGGGTCGGTGATATGCCGTAGCAGGTGCGCCACCGCGAGGGCTCCCATATGGGTGAACGGTTGTGCGACGGTGGTCAGCGGCGGGCTGCAGTACGCGGCCAGGTCGATGTCGTCCATGCTGACCAGGGAGATGTCCTCGGGTACCGGTCTGCCGAGTTCTCCCAGCGCGCGGACCACGCCGAAGGCCACCTCGTCGCTGGCCACGAAGACCGCGGTCGCGTCGGGGATGCGGCCGAGGATGAGTCCGTTGCGGTAGCCGGAGGCGGGCGACCAGTCGCCTTCCAGCGGGGGAGGCACGGTCCTGCCTGCCGCTTCCAGCGTTGCGCGCCAGCCGTCGCGCCTGCTCGCGGCCTCCAGCCACTGCTCGGGGCCGGCGATGTGCCAGACGGTGTCGTGGCCGAGGTCCAGCAGATGCTGGGTCGCCAGGCGAGCCGCGAGGGCCTGATCGACGGCGACGACCGCGGTCGCGTCGGTGCGCGATCCGTCGATCGTGATCGTGGGCGTGGAACGGGTGAGCTGCTCGATTCGCGGACTGCTGTGGATGAGCGGCACCGAGAGGATGACGCCTTCGACGCCCTGGTCGGCAAGCCGGGACAGCGCGGCTTCGATCGCGGAGGTGTCCAGGGACGTGGTCGTGGCCGTGCTGACTGTGTACCCGGCGGCCTGGGCCGCGTTCTCGATGCCGGAGATGACGGCGGCCCGCGAGTAGAAGGCCGTCTGGAGAGTGACCACTCCGATGGTGCGGCTGCGGCCCGAGGACAGCATGCGCGCCGCGTTGTTGCGGCGGTAGCCGAGTTGGTCCACTGCGGCCAGCACCTTGGCGCGGGTGTGCTCCTGCACGTTGGGGTGTCCCGAGAGCACCCGCGACACCGTCTGCGCCGACACTCCGGCGACCCGGGCCACGTCCGCCATGCCCGGCGGACGTGATCCGGCGCTGAGACCCTGCTTCGCCATGGGTTCCTTCCCTGATGCGGCCCGCCGATGATAGCGCCTCCCATGGTTTTTGAACTGGGGCCTGCCAAGCCGGAATCCATCTCTGCATCACCTGTTGGCATCGATAACATTCTCTGCCATAGTTCCGGCGGTCGAAGTGTTCCGGCCCTGGGCTCGGCAGCGCGTCGGCCAATCCAGTGGTCCCCGTCGAAGCCTCCTGGTTGCTCTGCCGCAGTACACAGGAGGAGCTGTGAAGAGGACTGTCGTTCGCGCTGCGGGTGCCGTCGGCGCGCTCGCACTCGTGCGGACCGCCGCCGGATGCTCCGGGTCGGGCAAGGGGGCGGCGGCCTCCGGTACGTCATCGATCACATTCTGGGGCCGTCCCCCGGGTACCGGGACGCGGTCAAGGCGTTCAATGCGGCGCATCCGGACACCAAGGTCACCTACGAGGCGGTGCAGCCTGGCGTCAAGGGCGGCTACCGGAAGATGCCGAACGCGGTGAAGGCGGGCGCCGCACCCTGTCTGGCGCAGGTCGGGTACGAGACGCTGCCGAGCTTCGCCGCCCAGGGAGCCCTGGAGAACGTGGCCGAGTTCGCCTCCGTGGACCAGGGTGCCTTCCAGGAGGTGGCCTGGAAGGCGGTGACTCCGGGCGAGAACGTCTACAGCGCCCCCGTGGTCACCGGGCCGATGGCCCTGTTCCACAACAAGAAGGTCTTCGACTCCCTCGGGCTGAAGGCGCCCAACACCTGGGCCGCGTACCGGACCGGGGTCGAGATGATCCACGCCTCAGTGTGACCTTTGCGGCGACTTGCTTTCACCAGTCATCGCCGGACAACGAATCAGAGGAGCGGAATCGTGATCGAAAACATAGGTGGTGTGAGACGCCGGGGCGTGCTTGCCGCAGGCTTGGCCGGTGTGGGCGCCGCGTTGGTGCCTGCCGGACGGGCCGGCGCCGAGCCGGCCGGTGCGGCGGCCTCAGCCCTCGAGAAGTCCGCCGAGGGCGGGCGCCGAGTGCTGAACTTCAACACCAACTGGGCATTCTGGCGTGAAGATGCCCCAGATGCTCACCAGCCCGGATTCGACGACTCGGCGTGGGCCGCGGTATCGGTGCCGCACACGATGCGACTGGAGCGCAAACGGCCCTCGGTGTACGACGCCTTCGCGGGAATCGGCTGGTACCGGCGGTACTTCCGGGTCGGTCCGCAGGACCGGGGGCGTCGGCTGACCGTGGTGTTCGACGGTGTTCAGACCAACAGCGTCGTCTACCTGAACGGGGAGAAGCTCGCCGAGCACCACGGCGGCTATATGGGCTTCGTCGTGGACATCACCGACAAGGTCCGCCACGACCGCGACAACGTCCTCGCGGTCCGCGTGTCGAACCTCGACGACCCGCTCACCCCTCCCGGCAAGCCGCGGAACCAGCTGGGATTCCTCACCTACGGCGGTATCTACCGCAACGTCACGCTCCGGGTGACGGACCCGGTCCACATCTCCGACCCGGTGGAGGAGGACCTGGTCGCCGGGGGCGGCGTCTTCGTCTCCTACCCGCAGGCGAGTGCGACCAGAGCAACGGCTCAGGTCAAGACGCACGTGGTGAACCGGACGTCCGCCGCCGCCCAGGTCAGACTGACCACGGTCCTGTACGACGCGCAGGGCACAGCGGTCGCGCGGGCCAAGGCCACCGCGTCGATCCCGGGCAATGCGGGCCACGCGTTCGCACAGACGCTCAGTGTGACGCGGCCGAACCTGTGGCATCCCGACTCCCCCTACCTGTACAGGCTGGTCAGTCAGGTCTTCGTCGACAACCGCCTGGTCGACACGGTGACCACACCAACCGGAATGCGGCGGATCGAGTACAAGGCGGACGGGTTTCACCTCAACGGCGAGCGGATCTACCTCCGCGGCGCCAACTGCCACCAGAACTACGCCTACGTGGGTGACGCCGCGCCGGCGTCGATGAAGTACCGCGAGGCGCTGCGGCTGAAGCTCGGTGGGTTCAACGCCGTACGGGCGGCGCACTACCCGCATGACCCGGCCTTCCTCGATGCCTGTGACGAGCTGGGCCTCCTCGTCGTGGCCTGTCAGCCGGGCTGGCAGAACTGGAACGGCGACCAGACCTTTGTCAGCCGCACCTACCGTGACATCGCCACGATGATCCGGCGGGACCGCAACCGGCCCTCGCTGATCCTGTGGGAGACCTCGCTGAACGAGACCGGGTACCCGCAATGGTGGGCGAAGGAAGCCAACACCGTCGCTCATGCGGAGATGCCGGGCGACCAGATGTTCACCTCGGCGGACTACGGCACCTGGGGCAGTGAGTACGGCGTCAACTACAAGGTCGTCAACACCGACGGCTCGGATCCCGCGCCGGCCAAGCCGTTCCTCACTCGTGAGTGGGGCGACTGGGAGGACCCCACCCGGTCCGGCCGGGACGACGGCGAGAGCGCGCTGGTCAGCCAGGTCGTCACGCGTCAGGGCTACCTCGACGGCACCGGCTACTGGGACTGGGGCGGGCTGGACGCCAACAGCCGGGTCGGCGGCTACTTCCTGTGGGTCTTCGAGGACTACGGCACCAATGACGTCTACCAGAAGTCCGGCGCGGTCGACATCGACCGGTACCCCAAGTACTGCTACCACTGGCTCAAGGCCATGCAGCCGGCCACCAACCCGAACCACGGCGGCCCGATGGTGTTCATCGCCAGCTCCTACACGGCTTCCTCCAGCCTGCAGGTGATGGTCTTCAGCAACACCGACAGCGTCCGGCTGTACCAGAACGGCCGTCTCATCGGGGAAAAGACCCGGACGGAGAACGCCACGACCGCGCCGCACGTAGCAGCCAAGGGCGGCAGCCCTTACTACACGTTCACCCTGCCGTCGTTTGCCGCTGGAGAGCTCAAAGCCGAGGGCTACCTGGGCGGCACGCTCGCCGCGACCCACCTGGTCAACACCCCCGGCGCCGCCAACCACCTGGAGATCGTCGCCGACGACGCGGGCGGACAGGCCGTACTGACCGACCTGCTGGCCTCCGCATTGGGCAACAACTCGGCACAAGGGAAGAAGGCCGCGCAGAAGCTGCTGGATCAGATGGAGCCCGGCGGAGTGGAATCGCTCATCGACCGGGCCGGCAAGGCCGGCGGTCGCGCGCTGTCGGCCGAGGATGCCGAGGTGCTGCGCGGCTACGCCCGGTTGCTCGAACGCATCCAACCCGTCGCCGACGGTTCGGACCTGATCCCGGTGTTCGTCAAGGTCGTCGACGCCCACGGCACGCTGGTCGCCGACTCCTCCGCCTCCCTCACTCTCGAGGTGACCGGAGCCGGCACCCTGGTGGGCGACAACATCCCGCGCATCGCAGTGCAGACCCAGAAGGCCCAGGCCGGCATCGGCTACGCCTTGATCGCCACCAATACCTCCAGCGGCCCCGTCACCCTCACCGCGACCGCGACCGGACTGAAGAGCGGCGAGTACGCCGTGCAGACCGCGCCCTACACCGGTTCTCACGTCGCCGACGGCACTCACCCCGCATGGAAGAACATCTCCACGCTGGAGAACCAGGGTGCCCAGAACCTGGCCTTGTTCAAGCCGGCGACCGCCTCCACCTCGCAGTCCGGTAACTGGCCCGACAACGCGGTGGACAACGAAGGGCACACCAAGTGGGTCGGGGACGGCCCCGCCTCGGCCTGGTGGCAGGTCGATCTCGGCACATCGGCCGACATCGAGCAGTTCCAGATCGTCTGGGAGACCGACCAGACCAGCTACAAGTACCAGATCCTGACCTCTGACGACGCCGGCACGTGGACCACGGTCGTCAACGCGGAGGACAACACCGCCAAGGTCGCCACCGCCATCCACCCGGTGCAGACCAAGGCGCGTTACGTACGCGTCAACATCCTCTCTGCCGGCACCTGGTGGCCGTCCATCCGTGAGTTCCGCGCGGTACCGCCGGGTGGCAGCGGCGGCGTCCCCCCGGCCGATCCCGGCCCGAAGATCGCCCGCGACCGGATCAAGACGGTCACCGCGTCCAGTTACGCCGCCGGCTTCGAACCCGCCAAAGCCTTTGACGGGGACATCACCTTCGGCACCGGGTGGAGCGCCTCCTCCCCGGCAGTTCCCCAGACACTGACCGCGGAGCTGGACGCCGCCCACAACCTCGACGGGGTGCGCATCCACTGGGGCAAGGACAGCAGCTGGTACACCTTCGACCTGCAGACCTCCACTGACGGAGCCACTTGGAATACGGTGTTCTCCGGCTTGACCCGAAGCGGCCAGTACACCCTTCCCGAGGTTTTCACCGCAACGAACGTGAGCCAGATCCGTGTGGTCGTCACCCAGGTCAGCGGCGGGGGCGCCCAGACCATCGCCGGCGTCGCCGAGGTGATCCTCTACGGCACACCGGCATAAAGGCGCTCACGCAAGGTCCTCGTTCATGTCGACCTCACCTGTCGGCCGCGACGTCGGAGACCATCTCCTCGTCGGCGGGCACGTCAAGCAGTTCCTACGGCCGCCGCCACGGCCGGGGAGCCTCGCAGGACTGACCGGGGCACGGAAAGCGACCAGTTGCTCGGCCTCCCCGGCCGCGTTCCTGGTCCGCAGGTGCACGCCGAGGCGGTACCGCATGGGAGGCCCACGTCGGCGCGGACGCCTGCGGCGAGGGCAAGAGAGATGTCGAGCCACCCAGGGGGGCGGACCCCGCGCGAGTGCGGGGTCCGGCTGGGCAAGGACGGACCAGCTCCCGTGGGAACGCTGGTCGTCCTGACTGCCGGGCCGGCGGTGTCGCTCCTGCCTGCTCGGCGCGACGGCGCGGGCCTGCGTGGTGAACCGGGCGCGTACCTGCTGCGTAGGCCACGGGCTGCTGGACGAGGACGGGTTACTGCATCTCACCTCGGCCGACGCAGAGCCCGACAACGTCGCCTGATTTCCCGTCATCCGCAACAGCGGTACGTGCGTGAATGCGTCCTCGCTTGATCTTCCTAGGGGCCCTAGATTATACCTAGGGCCCCTAGGAACTTGAGGAGGGCGCATGGCGCGAGCCGGGCTGACAACGGAGCGGGTGACGATAGCGGGCGCCGAGTTGGCGGACGAGCTCGGGCTCGACCAGGTGACCATGTCACAGCTGGCTCGGCGGCTCGGGGTGAAGGATGCGAGCCTCTACACGCACGTCCGCGGTCTGGAGGATCTGCGCGGACGGATCGCGCTGCTGGCGGCGGACGAGAAGACCATCCGCATCGCGGAGGTCACCGCCGGGCGGGCGGGCAAGGACGCGCTGGTCGCGTTCGCGAACGCCTGGCGGGAATACGCCCACAAGCACCCGGGCCGCTACATGGCCACCCAGATCCCGATCCAGATCGACCCCGAGCTGGCCGCGAAAGCGCCCGGACCACGGCGCGCGGTCGAGCTGACCTACGGCATGCTGCGCGGCTACGGACTGGCCGAGCCCGATCTGACCGACGCGGTCCGGTTGTTGCGCAGCACGTTCCACGGGTTCGTCGCCCTGGAGGCCGCGGGTGGGTTCGCGCACCAGCGTTCGCCACAGCACTCCTGGGTCCGCGCCCTCGACGCCCTGCACGTCCTCCTGGAGCACTGGCCCCCGTCCCGAGAAGGAGACTCCCCATGAGCGCCCCGACCATCGGCAGCCTGCGCGTGAACGGCGCGACCCTGCACTACGAAGTGCGCGGCCAGGGCCCGCTCCTGCTACTGATCCCCGGAGGGACGGGCGGCGCGGCCGCCTTCGGCCAGATCGCCGACGATCTGGCCGCCGAGTACACCGTCGCGGCCTACGACCCGCGCGGCATGTCCCAGAGCACGCTGGACGACCCCGAGGCCGAGCAGCGGGTGGCCGAGCACGCCGACGACGCGCTCCGCATGCTGGAGCTGCTGTCGCCCGGCGAGCCCGCCCGGGTGTTCGGCGCCAGCTCGGGCGCGATCGCCGCCGTGCACCTGCTCACCGCCCATCCCGAACGCGTCGAACGCGTCGTGGCGCACGAGCCGCCGCTCGTGGAGATCCTGCCGGACGCCGCCGAACATCGCGCGCTCATCGCGCGCGTGCGGGAGACGTTCCAGACGCAGGGGCTCATGCCGGCGATGGCCGTGTTCGCCGCAGGCCTGAAGAAGGACGGCGACACCACCGAGCCGGAGGCCGAGATCAAGCTCCCGCCGCAGGCAGCGGCACGGGCCGAGCGGACGATGGCCAACCTGCCGTACTTCGTCGGACGCATCGTGCCCGCCTTCATGTCCTACGCCCCGGACATCCACCGGCTGGAGGCGCTGTCGGACCGGCTCGTGCTCGCCTGCGGTCAGGACTCACGCGGCGAGCTGCCCTACCGTCCGGCCGCTCTCCTGGCCGAGCGCCTCGGTACGGAACTCCTGCACTTCCCCGGCGGGCACACCGGCTCGACCACGCATCCCGCCGAGTTCGGCGAACTCCTTCGAAAGGCCTTCCGCGCCTAGGGCGTGTTTCGAAAGTCCCGCCTGCCTGGCGGCGTCTGGCACGCACGCTCGCTGCGTTGTCGGGCTCGCCCCGATACGCCCAGTATCG
>NZ_JBEZKL010000131.1:0-20485 GCF_040704695.1 Streptomyces sp. NPDC048411 | reverse complement strand
CATTCGTAGGGTTGGGTCGCCCAGGGGTGCTGGGTGTGGCTATCAGGCGGCTGCCGTCTCGTGGCTTGCCTCGCTTCGCCGCCCGGCACCCCACGGGGAGAGGACACTCCCGCGAGCCCCGGCTCGTCGTCACATGGGGACACACAAGCACCCCGCCACACAGAAGCGCCCCGACTTGCCGGAATGCCCCGACCCGGACGTTTCACGTGAAACAAAGCCCAGCGTTCCAGAGCCTCCAAGGCGCGCCTACAGCCCCGCGTCCCTCGCCAACAGCGCAGCCTGCACCCGGTTCTCGCACCTCAGTTTCGCCAGGATCCGGCTCACATACGTCTTCACCGTTGCTTCGCTCATGTGCAGCCGCCTGCCCGCGTCGGCGTTGGAGAGCCCCTCGCCGAGCACGGCCAGTACCTCGCGCTCCCGCCCGCTGAGTTCCGCCACCCGACGCCGCGCCTCCTCACCCCGCTTCGCCGCCCGCCCCATGGCCAACTGATCGACCACATGCCGAGTAGCACCGGGCGAGAGATAGGCATCACCGGCCGCTGCCGCCCGAACCGCCTGGATCAGCTCGGCCGGCGCGGTGTCCTTGAGCAGGAATCCGGCGCCCCCTTGCTCCAGCGCCCGCAGGACGTTCTCCCGCTCCCCGAACGTCGTGAGCACAATCACCCGCACCGCCGGTGCCGCCGTGCGCAGTTCCACCAGTGCTGTGAGCCCGTCCATCACCGGCATCTGGATGTCGAGCAGCACCACATCCGCCGCATGGGCACGGACCTGATCCACGGCCTCGCGCCCATTCGCCGCCTCGGCAACAACCTCGATGGAGCGGTCCGAGGTCAGGATCATCCGTATCCCCGCCCGGATGAGGGGCTCGTCGTCAGCGATGACGACTCTGATCGGCTGCCCCGTCACACGTACCCCCGTACTCGTCCGGTCCGTCTCATCTACTGGGGACCTCATAGGACTTCTTCTCGATCAGCCTGCCGTCCCGGAAGCAGAACCGGAACACCGGCTCGGTACTGAAGCTGTCGCCCACCTCTGAGGACATCAGGACCAGACACCGCGCCCCGGCCGGCTCCTCGGGCCCCGCGCCGTCCAGCCCGGCCGACATGAACGAATCCCCGGCGGGCAGCTGGTCCCGCACGTCGTCCTCCGCCGACCCGATCTTGATCGCCCGGTACTGGCTCGGATCGACCATCGCCTTGTCCATCTCTCCCACCAAGAAATACAGGCCGAACCCACCGATCAGCATCAACAGCACCAGGGCGCCCGCCGCTATCCCGCAGCCCAGCGCGATGCCACTGCCCGTGCTCCTCGTCCTGCCGCTCATCGCCAACTCCCGCTCGGAAACCGTCCAGTCCATGACCGGACCACCGTTCCCGCGCGGGACCGTCTGTGACTGCTGCCGGAAGTCGTCCTCCGCATCGACCATCGGCGTACCCACGAACCCCCCGGCCACGGACTCGGCGCCGTACGGCAGCACGCCGGCCACCCGGAAGCCGCCGCCCTCGGTCCGCCCGGTGTGCACCATGCCACCGACCAGCCGGGCCCGCTCGTGCAGCCCGGGCAGCCCCTGCCCGCCGCTGACCACCCCACCCACGGCCTGTGCGCGCCGCTGCGGACCACTGACGATCTCGACGACGAAGCAATCCGGCTCATAGCGCAGCGCGACCATGATGGCCGCGCCCGGTGCGTGCTTGTACGCATTGGTCAGTGCCTCCTGGACGATGCGGTACGCCGCATGGTCCGAGGCAGCCGCGAGCGCCCGGCTCTCCCCCGTACGACGGAGCTCCACAGCGCTTCCGGCGGCCCGCGCCGCCTCCGCCAGCTCCTCGATGCCCGCGATCCCCCGCGCCGCTCGCTGCCCGTCCTCGCCGCGCCCGGGTCCCGCGATGTCGTCCCGCAGAATCCCGACGACTTCCCGCAGCTCGTGCATGGCACAGACCGACGCACCGCGCAGCACACCGACCGCCTCGCGCTGCCGCACCGTCAACTCCGGGTCGACCTCCAGTGCCCCCGTATGGACAGAGATCAGCGCCAGTTGGTGACCGAGGCTGTCGTGCATGTCCTGAGCGATCCGCTGGCGCTCCATGAGCCGCGCCTGCCCCACGATCATGGCCCGCTCCCGGATCAGCTGTGCATTGCGCTCCTGGAGGGCATGCAGCAGGGTCCGGCGCTGCGTCCAGTACCGGCTGGCGAGACCGGGCACGAGCGTCGTCGCCAGGAAGTAGAGGGTGGTGAACAACACCTGGGTCAGCGGCCGCAGCCCCGACCAGGTCATCGCAACGGTCACACCCACGTAGAGGACGTACGAGGCGGTGAACGCCCCCAACGCCCGCCCTGCCCCGGCGATCCGGCGCCCGGAACTCCACGCCACCACCATCAGCAGCAGCTCGAATCCGCCGGAGAGCCCGGCCAGGGCGGACGTCACCACCAGCACGCTCACGGGCAGCCGACGCCTGAGCAGCGACAGCACCACAACCATGGACGGCACCACCCACAGCCGCACTTCCCCGCCGCGCAGCAGTTCTTCCGTCCCCGCGGCCAGCAGCCCGAGCACCACGGCCAGCACGGCCTCCC
The DNA here is from genome assembly GCF_040704695.1 of Streptomyces sp. NPDC048411. Classification (NCBI taxonomy): domain Bacteria; kingdom Bacillati; phylum Actinomycetota; class Actinomycetes; order Kitasatosporales; family Streptomycetaceae; genus Streptomyces; species Streptomyces sp. NPDC048411. The sequence continues at coordinate 17,911 of NZ_JBEZKL010000131.1, read as the reverse complement.
CGGCCGTCCTGCGGCGGGACCACAGCTCCGGCGCCGCACACCACCGCCAGCCGGCCCGGAGTTTCGATATCGCGTACACGCCCCGCACCCTAGGCAGCCCTTCGCACACGCGACGCCTTTCTTTCGTTGCGCCCGCGCACGACGAAAGTCGCCCCGCCGCCGACCACCTCGCCCGGGAACGAAGAAGCCCCACAGGTCGTTGACCTGTGGGGCTTCTCTCTTGTGCGCGAGGGGGGATTTGAACCCCCACGTCCCGAAGGACACTGGCACCTGAAGCCAGCGCGTCTGCCGTTCCGCCACTCGCGCATGAGCGGTGTTTCCAGACTCTCTCACTTGTTGGTGCGAGCGCCTGGCGACATCCGGAAGATTAGCACGCTGGACAGGGTGGATTCACATCCGTTGTTTTGCCGGGCGGATGACGGGAAGCGGGAACGCGATGCGGTCACCCCCACTCCTCCTCAGCACACCGCAGGTGCGGGACACTGTGAGGAGCGGTCACCTCTACGATCCGTGTGAGGGGTGACACTCATCCACTGGGCAGACAAGGGGAACCAGCCGATTTCCCGACGCGTGGATACGATCAGTAAGCAGTACAGGGACGAGAACACCGGAGGAGGTGCCCCATGGGAGTCATGAAGCGTTTCGAGCAGCGTCTCGAAGGTCTGGTCAACGGCACCTTCGCCAAAGTGTTCAAGTCCGAGGTCCAGCCGGTCGAGATCGCGGGTGCCCTCCAGCGCGAGTGCGACAACAACGCAACAATCTGGAACCGCGAGCGGACCGTCGTCCCCAACGACTTCATCGTCGAGCTCAGCGCCCCGGACTACGAGCGCCTGAGCCCGTACTCCGGCCAGCTCGGCGACGAGCTCTCCGGTCTGGTCCGGGACTACGCCAAGCAGCAGCGCTACACCTTCATGGGACCGATCAAGGTTCATCTGGAGAAGGCGGAGGACCTCGACACCGGGCTCTACCGCGTGCGCAGCCGCACCCTTGCTTCGAGCTCCTCGCAGCAGGGCCAGCAGGCTCCACAGGGCCACCCCGGACAGCCCGCCCACCCCGGCCACGGGCGCTCCGCCGCCCCGCAGCCCACCGGCGGCTACGGCTATCCCCCCAGCTCCGTCCCGCCCATGCCCGCGGCCCCGCCGCCGGGCAGCGGTCGTCCCGGAGCACCCACTGCCGACCGGCGCCCGCCGGCCGCGCCCGGCCCCACGCCGAGCGCGCAGGTACGGCGCTGGATCGAGATCAACGGCACCCGCCATCAGATCTCCCGCCCGACGCTGGTGCTGGGACGCAGCACCGACGCCGACGTGCGGATCGACGACCCCGGCGTATCGCGCCGGCACTGTGAGATCCGGACCGGAACGCCCTCGACGATCCAGGATCTCGGGTCTACCAACGGCATCGTGGTAGACGGGCAGCACACCACCCGCGCTACGCTCCGCGACGGCTCGCGGATCGTCGTGGGCAGCACCACCATCGTTTACCGGCAAGCCGAAGGGTGAAGCGGGGGCAATGTCAGAGCTGACCCTGACGGTCATGCGGCTAGGTTTCCTGGCTGTTCTGTGGCTGTTCGTCATCGTGGCCGTTCAGGTCATCCGCAGCGACCTGTTCGGAACGCGCGTCACGCAGCGCGGCTCACGCCGCAACGCGGGCGACACGCGACCGCAACAGGCACGCCAAACCGCCGCGGCACCGCCGCAGCAACGCCAGCAGCCCGGCCGCCAGCGCCGTGGGGCACCCACAAAGCTGGTCGTCTCCGAGGGCACCCTCACCGGCACCACGGTGGCGCTCCAGGGACAGACCATCACGCTGGGCCGGGCGCACGATTCAACGATCGTGCTGGACGACGACTACGCGTCCAGCAGGCATGCCAGGATCTACCCCGACCGTGACGGCCAGTGGATCGTCGAGGATCTCGGGTCCACCAATGGCACGTATCTCGACCGGACCCGCCTCACCACCCCGACGCCTGTTCCGCTGGGCGCGCCGATCCGGATCGGCAAGACCGTCATCGAGCTGCGGAAGTAGTACGACAATGAGCGAGCGGAGCGAGCGGGCCGGAGCGGGCCGGGCAACGGACCCGGCCCTGCTCCCGACCGGAGGGTGGGCAGTGTGGCGCGAGACCGGCTGTACCCCGAGGCGACGGGCGAGGTGCGCATGAGTCTGTCCCTGCGCTTCGCCGCCGGATCGCACAAGGGCATGATCCGGGAGGGCAACGAGGACTCCGGCTACGCCGGTCCGCGCCTTCTCGCCATCGCCGACGGCATGGGCGGCCAGGCGGCCGGTGAGGTCGCCAGCTCCGAGGTGATCTCCACGCTCGTCCAGCTCGACGACGACGTGCCCGGCTCGGACATCCTCACCTCGCTCGGTGTGGCGGTCCAGCGGGCCAACGACCAGCTGCGCATGATGGTCGAGGAGGACCCCCAGCTGGAGGGCATGGGCACCACGCTCACCGCTCTGCTCTGGACCGGTCAGCGCCTCGGCCTGGTCCACGTCGGCGACTCCCGCGCGTACCTGCTGCGCGACGGCGTGCTGAGCCAGATCACGCAGGACCACACCTGGGTCCAGCGGCTGGTCGACGAGGGCCGCATCACCGAGGAAGAAGCCACCACCCACCCGCAGCGCTCTCTGCTGATGCGCGCGCTGGGCAGCGGCGACCACGTCGAACCCGACCTCTCCATCCGTGAGGTACGGGTCGGCGACCGCTATCTGATCTGCTCCGACGGGCTCTCCGGCGTCGTCTCGCACCAGACGATGGAGGAGACCCTCGCCAGCTACCAGGGCCCGCAGGAGACGATCCAGGAGCTCATCCAGCTCGCTCTGCGCGGCGGCGGGCCGGACAACATCACCTGCATCGTCGCCGACGTCCTCAACGTCGACAGCAACGACACCCTGGCCGGGCAGCTCAACGACACCCCGGTCGTCGTCGGCGCGGTCGCCGAGAACCAGTCCGCCCAGCTGAACGACGGCGACGCCATGACCACCCCGGCCGGCCGGGCGGCCGGTCTCGGCCGCCCCGTCCCGCCGCCCGCGGGCGGCTTCGGCCCGCCCGGAAGCGGTGACGGCCTCGGCTACGGCGAAATGCCGGACGGCTCCTTCGACACGTACACCGACGACGACTTCGTCAAGCCCGGCGGCGGCCGCAAGTGGCTGAAGCGTTCGTTCTACATCGTGCTCGCGCTGGCCGTCATCGGTGGCGGTGTGTACGGCGGCTATCGCTGGACCCAGAACCAGTTCTTCGTAGGCGCGAAGAACGACCACGTCGCGCTGTACCGCGGCATCAGCCAGGACCTCGCATGGGTCTCGCTCTCGAAGGTCGAGAAGGACCACCCCGAGATCGAACTCAAGTACCTCCCGCCCTACCAGCGCAAGCAGGTCAAGGCGACCATCGCCGAGGGCAATCTGGCCGACGCCCGCGAGAAGATCAGCGAGCTCTCGACCCAGGCGTCCGCCTGCAGGAAGGACGCGCAGCGCCGCGCGGCCGAGGCGGCGAGCAAGACCCGCACCGGCGAAGGTGAAGCCGGCGGCACAGGCTCGGACCTCTCGAAGACGTCCACCGGGTCCGGCACCACGTCCACCGCCACCAAGACCAAGCCGACCACAGCGACTCCCACTCCCGGCCCCAGCCTCTCGGAGGAAGAGACGAAGCTGGTCCCGCAGTGCGGTAAGCAGTAAAGCCGTAGGGGGCCTTCAGCACCATGAGCGTTGTCACCAACACGACCACGATCGGCGCGATCGACGCACCGAGCCGTCGCAACACCGAGCTGGGCCTGATGGCTTTCGCCATCGGCATCTCGGTGTTCGCGTACGCCAATGTGGGCCTTGCCATGGACGGCAAGCTCCCGTCCGGCATGTTCGGATACGGAGCCGGGCTCATTCTGCTCGGCGGCGTCGCCCACCTCGTGGTGCGCAAGTTCGCGCCGTACGCGGACCCGCTGCTGCTGCCACTGGCGACCCTGCTCAACGGGCTGGGGCTGGTGCTGATCTGGCGGCTGGACCAGTCGCCAAGGCTGATCGCGACAGCCAAGTATCAGTACGGCGTCTTCACTCCCTCCGCCCCCAGACAGTTGCTGTACTCGGCGGTCGGCGTCGCTCTGTTCGTCGCCGTTCTGTTCCTGCTCAAGGACCACCGCATCCTGCAGCGCTACACCTACATCTCCATGGTGGGGGCGCTGATCCTGCTGATCCTGCCGATGTTCTTCCCGAGCAAGTTCGGCGCCAAGATCTGGATCACGATCGCCGGTTTCTCCATCCAGCCCGGCGAATTCGCAAAGATCATCATCGCGATCTTCTTCGCCGGCTATTTGATGGTCAAACGCGATGCGCTGGCCCTCGCCAGCCGCCGCTTCATGGGCCTCTACCTGCCCCGTGGCCGTGACCTCGGACCGATCCTCGTCATCTGGGCGATGTCGATCCTGATCCTGGTCTTCGAGACCGACCTCGGTACGTCACTGCTGTTCTTCGGCCTCTTCGTGATCATGCTGTACGTCGCGACGGAGCGGACCAGCTGGATCGTCTTCGGTCTGCTGATGTCAGCGGCCGGCGCAGTCGGCGTCGCCACGTTCGAGCCGCATGTCCAGCAGCGGGTCGACGCCTGGCTCGACCCTTTCGGGGAAAAGACCATGGCCCATTCCGACCAGATCGCCCAGGCCCTGATGTCCTTCGGCTCCGGAGGCACCCTCGGCACCGGCCTGGGTCAGGGCCACTCCGACCTGATCGGCTTCGCCGCCAACGCCGACTTCATCCTCTCCACCGTCGGTGAAGAACTCGGCCTCGCCGGGATGATGGCCGTCCTGCTGATCTACGGTCTCATCGTCGAGCGCGGTGTCCGCACCGCTCTCGCCGCCCGCGACCCGTTCGGGAAGCTCCTCGCGATCGGCCTCTCCGGCGCCTTCGCCATCCAGGTGTTCGTCGTCGCCGGCGGTGTCATGGGTCTCATCCCGCTGACCGGTATGACGATGCCGTTCCTCGCGGCCGGTGGTTCGTCCGTGATCGCCAACTGGGCCCTGATCGGCATCCTGATCCGGATCAGCGACACCGCACGCCGCCCCGCCCCGGCCCCCGCCCCGTCCTCCGACGCCGAGATGACCCAGGTGGTCCGACCGTGAACAAGCCCCTGCGCCGGATCGCGATCTTCTGCGGTGTCCTCATCCTCGCCCTGCTCGTGCGGACCAACTACCTCCAGTACGTCCGCGCCGACGAGCTGAACACACGCGACGAGAACCGCCGCGTCCGCATCGAGCGGTACGCCCATGAGCGCGGCAACATCATCGTCGACGGCAGCCCGGTGACCAGCTCGGTCGAGACCAAGGGCAGTGACTTCAAGTACAAGCGGGCCTGGAAGAACGGCCCCATGTGGGCGCCCGTCACCGGATATTCGTCGCAGGCCTTCGACGCCTCACAGCTCGAGAGCCTTGAGGACGGCATCCTCACCGGCAACGACGACCAGCTCTTCTTCAACCGCACCCTGTCGATGTTCACGGGCGAGAAGAAGCAGGGCGGCAACGTCGTCACCACCCTCAACGCCGCCGCCCAGAAGGCCGCCTTCCAGGGGCTGGGCGACAAGAAGGGTGCCGTCGCCGCGCTCGACCCGCAGACCGGCGCCATCCTGGCCCTCGCCAGCACCCCCTCGTACGACCCCTCGACCTTCGCGGGCAACTCCAACGCGGACACCAAGGCCTGGCAGAAGCTCCTGACGGACAAGGACAAGCCGATGCTCAACCGGGCATTGCGCGAGACCTACCCGCCCGGCTCGACGTTCAAGGTCGTCACCGCCGCCGCCGCCCTGGAGAACGGCCTCTACACCGACATCGACGGCAAGACGGACTCCCCGCTGCCGTACAAGCTTCCGCAGACGACCACCGTCCTGCAGAACGAGGGCAACATCCCGTGCGAGAACGCCTCGCTCCGGGAAGCGCTGCGGATGTCCTGCAACACCGTGTTCGGCAAGATCAGCGACGACCTGGGCAACCAGAAGATGATGGACGAGGCCGCCAAGTTCGGCTTCAACAAGGAGATCTTCACCCCGGTCCGCGCCGACGCGAGTATCTACCCCAAGGACAACCGGCCGCAGAACGCCATGGCGGGCATCGGCCAGGCCTCCAACCGGGCCACCCCGCTCCAGATGGCCATGGTCGCCGCCGCAGTCGCCAACGACGGCAAGCTCATGCAGCCGTACATGGTCGCCGAGCGGCAGGCGCCCAGCCTCGACCCGATCTACACCCACGAGAAAGAGGAGTTCAGCCGGCCTCTCTCGGGCGAGAACGCGCAGAAGCTCCAGCAGATGATGGAGACCGTCGTCAAGAGCGGCACGGGAACCAAGGCCCTCATCGACGGCGTCACTGTCGGCGGCAAGACCGGTACCGCCCAGCACGGTCTGAACAACAGCGAGAAGCCGTACGCCTGGTTCATCTCGTACGCGAAGACCAGCAGCGGCTCGCCCGTCGCCGTGGCCGTGGTGGTCGAGGACAGCAGTGCGAACCGGGACGACGTCTCCGGCGGCGGCCTCGCCGCTCCGATCGCCAAGGCCGTGATGGAGGCGGTCATCAACAAGAGGTGACGCCCATCACATCGGGGGCCATACCTGCACATTGGGATACCGGTCAGATATCAGCTCACGGCTGTGGGCCGATCAGGTAGCGCGTGGCCGGTAGCGTATGCGCGAGCAGCACACCGCCGGACCACACACCGGTGCGGTCGGGACTGACGGAGAGGGCTGGAACAGTTATGGAAGAGCCGCGTCGCCTCGGCGGCCGGTACGAGCTGGGCTCGGTGCTCGGCCGTGGTGGCATGGCCGAGGTCTACCTCGCGCACGACACCCGGCTCGGCCGCACCGTCGCTGTGAAGACGCTGCGGACCGATCTCGCCCGCGACCCGTCCTTCCAAGCCCGGTTCCGCCGTGAGGCCCAGTCCGCCGCCTCGCTCAATCACCCGGCGATCGTCGCTGTCTACGACACCGGCGAGGACTACGTCGACGGTGTCTCCATCCCGTACATCGTGATGGAGTACGTCGACGGGTCGACGCTCAGAGAACTTCTGCACTCCGGCCGCAAACTGCTGCCCGAGCGCACCCTCGAAATGACGGTCGGGATCCTCCAGGCGCTGGAGTACTCGCACCGCGCCGGCATCGTCCACCGCGACATCAAGCCGGCGAACGTCATGCTGACGCGCACCGGCCAGGTCAAGGTCATGGACTTCGGTATCGCCCGCGCCATGGGCGACTCCGGCATGACGATGACCCAGACCTCAGCCGTCATCGGCACCGCCCAGTACCTCTCCCCGGAGCAGGCCAAGGGCGAGCAGGTCGATGCGCGGTCCGACCTGTACTCGACCGGCTGTCTGCTCTACGAGCTGCTGACCGTTCGGCCGCCGTTCATCGGTGACTCGCCCGTCGCGGTCGCCTACCAGCACGTACGCGAAGAGCCGCAGCCCCCCAGCAGCTTCGACCCCGAGATCACGCCCGAAATGGACGCGATCGTGTTGAAGGCCCTGGTCAAGGACCCGGACTACCGCTACCAGTCGGCCGACGAGATGCGTGCCGACATCGAGGCCTGCCTCGACGGCCAGCCGGTCGCCGCCACCGCGGCAATGGGCGCGGCCGGTTACGGCGGCTACGACGGGTACGGCAACGACCAGCCCACCACCGCACTGCGCGCTGCCGACCCGAGCGGCGCCCAGACCTCCATGCTGCCCCCGGTCAATCCGGACGACGGCGGCTACGGAAACGACGACCGCCCGGACCGCCGCCGCCAGAAGAAGAACAACACCTCGACGATCCTGCTGATCGCCGCGGGCATCCTGGTGCTGATCGGCGCGATCCTGATCGGCAAGTCCGTCTTCAGCGGCGACAACAGCGACAACGGCAGGGTCGACGTGCCGAACATGGTCGGTTCGACCGTGGCAGAGGCGAAGGATCTCGCGAAGAACTCCGGGGTCCTCGTCAAGGTCGGCTCGCGCGAACCGTGCGAGACCCAAGAGACGGGCAAGATCTGCAGCCAGACGCCCAAGGGCGGCAAAATGGCGGAGAACGAGACCGTCACAGTCGTCGTCTCCACCGGTGCGCCAAAGGTGGAGGTCCCGGACGTCACGGAGAAGTCCCAGGAGAACGCCCGCAAGATCCTGGAGGAAAAGGGCTTCTCGGTGAAGGTCGTCACGACCGAGTCCTCCACCGCGGAACCCGGCACCGTGCTCGACCAGAACCCCAAGGGCGGCGCGAAGGCCGAGCGGGAGTCCGAGGTCAAGATCACGGTCGCCAGCCAGGCCACCCAGGACGTTCCCCCTGTGATCGGCCAACAGTACGACGCGGCGGTGGCGCAGCTCAACGGCGTCGGCTTCCAGAAGGTCTCGCGAACCGACAAGGACTCGGAGAAGCCGGCGGGTGAGGTCATCGATCAGACCCCGGCCGCGAATGCTGGCAAGCAGCCGCTGGACACCCAGATCGTGCTGACGGTCTCCAAGGGCCCGACGCAGCCGGCCACGGTCCCGATCCCCGAAGTCAGGACGAAGACGGTCGCCGAGGCCAGGCAGCTCCTGAATCAGGCGGGCTTCACTCAAATCCAGTTCGCGGAAGGCAGCTCTAAGGACGACAACGCCATGGTCGTCAACATCGATCCGCAGCCAAACACCCAGGCCGACCCCGCGTCCACCGTCATCACCCTCACCACGATGGGTGGCAACGGGAACGGAAACGGCAATATTTTCGGCGGTCCGTCGGGCTCACATAACTGACACCGCACCGCACGAAAGCGAAGGGCCCCGGTCACCGTTTCGGTGACCGGGGCCCTTCGCTGTGCCTGACGCAACGCGTGTCGCGCATACCGCGCATGTAGCCGCAAACCGATCGTGTCTTCATATGTGCTGATTCGTTGAATCGATGGGGCGGGGTATTGAGCTCTTCCCTCTCTTCTGCACACATAGGAGGTCAGGAGCATGATCAACGAAGCAGCTCTGCTGGAGTCGAGGTCACTGCGCGATGGCGTGGTGGACCGGACTCACGTCATCGACAAGGTCAAGACCTTGTCTCTTCTTCCGGACGGCATGCACGTGACGACAGCAATGGTCGCCACGTACTTCGAAGTGACCGAAACGGTCATTCGGGCCATGGTGTTCGACCATCGTGAAGAGCTCGAAAGCAACGGCTATCGCGTCCTCACCGGATCGGAACTGAGTTACTTCAAGCAACTCAGTGGGATCCAGTCACGCACCGCGTCGCTTGCGCTCTTCCCCCGGCGAGCTGTCCTCAACGTCGCCATGCTGCTCCGCGACAGCGAAGTCGCACGTCAGGTGCGTACATACCTGCTCGACGTGGAGTACATGGCACGGACTCAGCCTGTGGATAATTCTGTCCACAGGGGACCGGATTCCCTCGACGACCGCATCGACCGACGCATCACCCACATCCTCGGCAAGACCATCGTCCCCATGTTCAACGCCCTCATCGAGGCCTCCGGCGAGCACCGCAAGGAGCTGATCTCGCTCCGGGACGACGTTGAGAAGGTCGAGCGGAAGCTCTGCAACCACCACCAAAGGCTCAGGCACCTTGAGCACGCCCAGGGCCCGCGCCCGTACACCGGAATCATGGCGTCCATCGACGCATGAACTGGCGTTAGTTCGAGCACCACGTCGCCGCGCTGCTCCGCCGCGACGGCTGCACAGACGTCGCGGTGCATGGCGGCCGTGGCGACCGAGGTGTGGATGTCACAGCAGTGACCGCGGACGGCCGCAGCATCGTCGTGCAGTGCAAGAGCTTCGCGCCCTACCGTCCGGTGTGGAGCGGAGAGCTGCAGAAGTTCCTCGGCGCCTCTTTCGTCCAGCACGGGGCCGAGGTGGCACTCTTCGTCGCCACGACTTCCTTCACACCCGACGCGCGCGCCATCGCCGAGACCTACGGCATCACCCTCGTCGACCGCGCTCACCTCGAAAAGTGGAGCGCCGGAGTACCGCTCCCGATCCTGAGGTAGCCGTCGCCAGGCAGAGAAGGGGCCCGAAGTCGCAAAGGCTAGTTGCGACTTCGGGCCTTCGCCATCCTAGAACGACTGAGCTCCTCGAAGGAGCTCAGTCACGGTTGCCGCAGCTCCGTCGGCTTCGTGCGGTCCTTGTCGACCTTCTCCGTACGCACCAGCTCGCCCCACACGATGTAGCGGTACTTCGACGTGTAGACCGGCGTGCAGGTCGTCAGCGTGATGTAGCGGCCGGGCTTCTTCACGCCCGACTCCTCGGGGACCGGCTGGAGCACCTTGACGTTGTACTTCGACGTCTCGGGAAGCTCCTTGAAGACCTTGTAGACGTACCAGGTGTCCTTGGTCTCGAAGACGACGGCGTCGCCCGTCTTCACCTTGTCGATGTTGTGGAACTTCGCCCCGTGCCCGTCCCGGTGCGCCGCCAGCGTGAAGTTGCCCTGCTTGTCCCAGGGGAGAGCCGACTTCACCGGGCCCGTGTAGTAGCCGGCGATGCCGTCGTTGAGGTTCTTGGTGCCGGTGCCCTTCTTGACGAGCACCTCGCCGTTCTTCATCGCGGGTACGTGCAGGAAGCCGATGCCGTCCTTGGTGTCGAGGGCCCCGGGTCCCCCGGCCCAGCGGTCGCGGACGGTGTGGCCCTGCTTCTCGGCCTCGCGGTCGGCGAGCACATTCGTCCACCACAGGGAGTAGACGACGAAGAGGCCCAGCACCAGGCCGGCGGTGATCAGCAGCTCACCGAAGACACTCACCGCGGTCGCAACGAGATGGCGGTCCCTGCTCCGCACCGGAGGCGCGGACTCGTCGGTCTGCTCGTCCTGCTGCTGGGTCCTCGCTGCCACCGCACCCGTCCCTGTCGTGATGAAGTTCAGCCGACGAGCGCGTCGGGCTTTCCCTTGCTGCGCGGCCGTTCGTCGACCATCTTGCCCCAGACGATCAGCCGGTACGTACTTGTGAATTCGGGCGTACAGGTCGTCAGTGTGATGTAGCGGCCGGGTTTGGTGAAGCCCGAACCGGGCGGCACCGGCGTGATCACCGAGACATTGGACGGGGACGTCTGAGGAAGGACGCTGGTCATCTCGTACGTGTAGTACGCATCCTGCGTCTCGACCACGATCGGGTCACCCTTGCGCAGCCGGTTGATGTAGCGGAACGGTTCGCCGTGGGTGTTCCGGTGGCCGGCCAGCGCGAAGTTGCCCTGCTTGGCCGACGGCATCGCCGTCTTGAGCGCGCCCTGGCCGTAGTGACCGACCATGCCGCGGTCCAGGACGTTCTCCTTGCTGATGCCCTCGGCGATCGGGGCGACCACATCCAGCTTCGGGATGTGGATGATGGCGAAGCCCTGCCCCGGCTCGAACGCCCCGGGCTTGCGGCCCTTCGCCCAGCCGTCCTGAATCTTGTGCGTCTCTTTCCCGGCGATCTGGTCGGCACGCACATTCGTCCACCACAGCTGGTACGTGACGAACAGCAGCATCAGCACGCCGAGCGAGATGAACAGCTCACCGACGACCCGGCTGGCGACCACGGCCGGGCTGTCCTTGGCCGCGCGGGCGGCCCGCCGCGCCTCGACGCGGGACAGCGGACGCCCCTCCGGCGTCGCCGCCGACCGGGTCCCCGGCTGCGGCTCGGCGCGACGGCGGCCGCGCCCCTTGGCGGCGCGCCGGCGCTCGGCCCGGCCTCCGGTGGGCGGTTCCGTACGCGGTTCGAGTTCTGTGGTCTCCGGACCGGGATCTTGAGCCGCGGCAGGCTCCGTGTCGTACTCCGGCTCTGCTTGCGGTGCCGGAGCCGTCACCGCCCTGTCGGCCAGGCGCCGGGGGTCCGCCGACCGCAGACCGATCGTCTCGTCGTTACGGGGGAGCGGCAGCGCGGGCGGAGGCGCCGCGACAGGCTCCTGCTGCCCGTACCAGTCCCGCTCGTACCCCTCGGGGTCGTACCACTCACGCGGCGTCCCCTGAGGCCCCTGTGCCCCTTGTGACACCTGCACCTGGCCTTCCCACTGCCGGCCCTGCGCCGCCCCGGCGCCCGCCGTCCCCGCCGGAATGCTCTCCGCCCGGAACCACGGCGCGTGCTGCCCCGGCAACGGATCGTTCAGCGGGTCCGCCAGCTGGTCGACTGCCGCCTCGAACGCGCCCGTGGCCTCGTACGCTCGTTGCTCGTACGGGCCTTCCTCACCGGTGTCGTGCTCGGGACGGAGTGCGGTCACGCGACAGCCTTGCCCACCACCGGCGCGAGCCCCTCCGACCTCGCGACGGCTCCCGTATCACCGCACCGCACCAACCAGTTGGCCAGCATCAGATGGCCGTACTCGGTCAGGACCGACTCCGGATGGAACTGCACACCCTCCACCGGCAGTTCGCGGTGGCGCAGCCCCATGATGATGCCGTCGGCCGTGCGCGCCGTGACCTCCAACTCCTGCGGGATCGTCTCCGGTTCGGCGGCGAGCGAGTGGTAGCGGGTAGCGGTGAACGGGGACGGCAGCCCGGCGAAAACGCCCTTGCCCTCGTGCGTCACCGGCGACGTCTTGCCGTGCAGCAGCTCGGGGGCGCGGTCCACCACACCGCCGTACGCCACGGCCATCGACTGCATGCCGAGGCAGACGCCGAAGACCGGGACGCCGGTCGCCGCGCAGTGGCGCACCATATCGACGCAGACGCCCGCCTGCTCCGGGGTGCCGGGGCCGGGCGAGAGCAGAACGCCGTCGAAGCCGTCCTGGGCGTGTGCCGTGGTCACCTCGTCGTTGCGCAGCACCTCGCACTCGGCGCCGAGCTGGTAGAGGTACTGGACGAGGTTGAAGACGAAGCTGTCGTAGTTGTCGACGACAAGGATGCGGGCGCTCACTGGCCTGCCCCCGTTCCGCTCGTGCCGTCGACCGTCACGTCGCCGAACGGAAGCAGCGGCTCGGCCCACGGGAAGACGTACTGGAAAAGCACATAGACGACGGCGAGTGCCAGTACGAGCGAGATGAGCCCGCGCACCCACGCGTTGCCCGGCAGATGCCGCCAGATCCAGCCGTACATGCTGTCCCCTTCATTCGGTACGGGACCAGACTAAAGGGCCGGGGCAGAGGCGTGGGTCAGCTGTGGAAAGCTGCCGGCTTGCCATCCGTCACAGGCTGCGTCGCGTCGAGATGCGCCCAGACGATGAGCCGGTGGCTGCTGCCCCACTCGGGATCGCAGGTGGTCAGCGTCAGATAGCGGCCGGGCCCGTCGAAGCCGGACTTGCGGGGGACGGCGTCGATGACACCGGTGTCGCTCGGCACGGTGCGGTACGGCTTCTTCTCGATGCGGTACGTGAACCACGTCGTCCCGTCCGTCAGCACCACCGCGTCGCCGCGGCGCAGCGTCGGGAAGTCCTTGAAGGGATCCCCGTAGGTGCGACGGTGTCCGGCCACAGCGAAATTGCCGACGCCTCCGAGGGGGGAGGTTCCGCGGTAGTGGCCGAGCCCCTTCTGCAAGGTTTTGACCTCGGTGTTCTCCAGGACGGGCCACTCCCAGCCCTGGCCGAAGCGGGGGATGTACAGCATCGCGAACGGCTTCCCGTCCCGGTAGGCGGCGGGGGCCGGCGATGGCGTGGGTACGGACGACGGCGAGGCCGAGGGCGACGGCGTGCCTGTCGCGTTCGGCCCGGGTACGGACACGGCCCCACGCGCCCACTGGTTCTGCAGGATGTCGATCTGCCCGTCAGTGGCACCGGCGGCCTTCACGCCGGTCCAGAACAGCACGTACACCACAAAAAGGATGATCAAAGCGCCCGCGGTGATGCACAGTTCGCTGAAGGTCCTGACGATCAGTCGCACCGACACCGGTCGGCCTCCCCGGAACTGCTCGCTACTTCACCGGCTTCGCATAGTGGAGATCCACTGTGCCCGAGTAGCCGGGAAGAGTCACCGCCTCGTGCCCGTCGACTTTCCAGCCGAGCCCGTACGCCTTCACGTACAGCAGGTAGTTGCGGATCGAGGAGGAGTCGTCGAGGGCCTTCTTGAGCCGGTCGGGGTCGCCGACCGCGGTGATCTTGTACGGCGGCGAGTAGACCCGGCCCTGGAGAATCAGTGTGTTGCCGACGCAGCGCACCGCGCTGGTGGAGATCAGCCGCTGGTCCATGACCTGGATGCCGCGGGCACCGCCCTGCCAGAGAGCGTTGACGACCGCCTGCAGATCCTGCTGGTGGATGACCAGGTCGTTGGGTTGCGGGTCGGGGTAGCCAGGGTTCGCGGTGGCGTTCGGCGGGGCGTCGTCGAGCGTGACGGCGACGGCCCGGCCGGAGAGCTTCTTGGTACCCGCGGCCCGCTCCAGCGCCTTGAGTTTGACGTCCTCCGCCTTGGTGCTGCCGTCGTCGCGCTGGGCAAGGGCATCGATGTCCTCGCGTACGGACGCGTTGGAGCCGTCGAGCCCCGCGTTCTTCTCGCTGCGCTGCTGAATGAGGTCGGAGAGCTTCAGCAGCGACGAGTCGGTGCGGATGTTGGTGCCCTTGGCCGTGTTGGCGCTGGTGACGAAGATCAGCCCGGCAAGGGCGAAAACGGCAGCGGTGAGCACTCGGGCCGGATGCCGGAAGGTGCGCCGGACCGGTCCTTGGGGAGAGTCGGCAGAATTGCTCAACGTACCCTTATCTCCTTCGGCGCCACGGAAGCACTACGCTAACGGACGTCCGGGGGAGGCAGCATTCCCCCTCGCGCCCCGCCCCGGCGCGAGCCACAGTTCCCTGCGCGGTCACGCAGCGCATCGACAGGAGAGTTCCTCGTGCCGAAGTCACGTATCCGCAAGAAGGCCGACTTCACGCCGCCTCCGGCGAAGCAGGCAGCCAACATAAAGCTGACCAACCGCAGTTGGGTGGCGCCGGTGATGCTGGCGTTCTTCCTGATCGGTCTGGCCTGGATCGTCGTGTTCTACGTGACCGACGGCGATCTGCCCATCAAGACGCTGGGCAACTGGAACATCGTCGTGGGCTTCGGCTTCATCGCCGGTGGCTTCGGCGTCTCCACGCAGTGGAAGTAGCCGGACAGCACTCGTAGGACCACAGCCGACCCCGGTACCGCAACCCTTGCCCTGAGTTACCCACAGCGTTATCCACAGGCGGGGGAAAAGGTCAGACGATCTGTGGATAACTCCCCGGATGTTGACGCCGGTGTGACTGCAGTCTCCCTCATTGAGGGATGGCACGCCCCTTGTCTCCGCTGGAAAAACCCAGCTCAGCGACAAGGGGCACAGTTGTACCCACAGAATGCACAAGATCGTGCGCCCGCTGTGGACAACTGCCCGAGAAGCCCCCTGGTGCCTGCGATCAGGTCAGTGCGGCAGTTCTGGCAACCACGATGAGGACCACCGCCACCAGGACCAGCGCACAGGTGCCGTACTGCACCAGCGTCCGCCGTTCACGCGGCGCGTGCACCATGGCGACGGCGATCAGCGTTCCGGCGATCAGACCGCCGACATGCGCCTGCCAGGCGATTCCGCCCCAGGGGTTGAACGTGAACAGCAGGTTCAGCGCGAGGAGCACGAGGACCGGCCGCATGTCGTAGTTCAGCCGCCGCATGAGCACTGCGGTGGCGCCCAGCAGACCGAAGATGGCGCCGGAAGCACCGAGCGAGCCCTGGTTCGGCGCAGCGAGCCAATAGGTGAGCGCGCTGCCCGCCAGGCCGGAGAGCAGGTAGAGCGCGAGGTAGCGGGCGCGGCCGAGCGCTGCCTCCAGAGGACCGCCGAGCCACCACAGTCCCAGCATGTTGAACGCGATGTGCCACACCTCCTGGTGCAGGAACATCGACGTCACCAGCCGGTACCACTGGCCCTCCGCGACCCCCTCCGGTGGACCGCCCACGTAGTAAGTGGCCCGTCCCAGCAGTGTCAGGTCGTCGAGCAGTGACACCTTCACATGTACCGCGATGAACAGGACGACATTGATGGCGAGCAGGACCTTGGTGACCAGCCGCGGGTCGGCGGTGACGGTGCCGCCGGCCAGGGTGCGCGGCTGATTGGCAGCCGGGCCGTGACCCGTACCTGAGCCCTGACGGACGCAGCCCGGGCACTGGAAGCCGACCGAGGCATTGACCATGCACTCGGTGCAGATCGGACGGTCGCAGCGCGTGCAGCGAATCCCCGTCTCACGACCCGGGTGGCGGTAGCAGTTCAATGAGCCGCGGGCGTCGGCGGACTGGTCCCGGGCACCGGGCGGCTGCTCGTCCATCGGTCCCATCACTTGCTGGCCCCCTCGGGTCACGTCGTGGGCGACAGCGCGCATGATGCCGCCCTGCTCGTCCGCTATGTAACCAAGTACGGACAAGCAGGGCGGTTGGTTCCCGAGACGGTCGATCAGAGAGTGATCACACCGTTACCACCGGCAATCATCGGGCCTCGACGACGACCGACTCGATCACCACATCCTGCACCGGGCGGTCGGTGCGCGCGTTGGTCTGGGTGTTCGCGATGCCGTCCACGACCTTCTTGCTGGCCTCGTCCGTCACCTCACCGAAGATGGTGTGCTTGCCGGTCAGCCACGCGGTGGGCGAGACGGTCACGAAGAACTGCGAACCGTTGGTGCCCGGGCCGGCGTTGGCCATGGCCAGGAGGTACGGCTTGTTGAAGCTGAGGTCCGGGTGGAACTCGTCACCGAACTCGTAGCCCGGGCCGCCGGTCCCGTTGCCCAGCGGGTCCCCGCCCTGGATCATGAAGCCGCTGATGACCCGGTGGAAGACGGTCCCGTCGTACAACCTGTCCTTGGACTTCTTACCGGTCGCGGGGTGGGTCCACTCCCGCTCGCCCGTGGCGAGCTCGACGAAGTTCTTGACCGTCTTGGGCGCGTGGTTCGGCAGAAGCCGGATCTCGATGTCGCCTTGGCTGGTCTTCAAGGTGGCGTAAAGCTGCTCGGCCACGATCTGCCTTCCGTAAGTCTTCGCTGACGTCCACCGATCCTCGCACGGCCGATCCGTCACACGGCCTTCCTGCGGCTCCCCGCAGGAACAAAAGAGGCCAAGTGCGTGACGAACCGGCGCGTGCTGAACCGAACCATGGCATTGTCATCGGCAAGCCCCCCTTGCACCACATTGCACATAAAAATCGCTTATGACCGTTTTGCATGACCGTCTCTCATGCCCCGGATGCCCGCCCCACATGCCGCACACGCCATCGCGGGGCATGATTTCGAAATGGGTGGAAAGGCGGAGTACCTACCCGCCACCAAGGAGGAGGATCCCGTGACCCGCATCGACAGCGTGCGCGCCGCAACCGACTCGGCGAAGGAAAGCGTGCAGCACGCCGCGGAAGTGGTGGCGCCCTACGCCGACTCGGCCAAGGACCAGGCGGCACACTATGCGCACGAGGCCCGTGCGCGGCTCGCGCCGAGGGTGTCGAAGGCAGCCCAGCAGGCCCGCGTCCAGTACGACGCGCATCTCGCACCACGTATCGAACTGGCTCGCGCGCATGTGCCCCCCAAGGTCGACGAGGCCGCCCAGCGCGCCGCGCTCCGCACCCGTCAGGCAGCCAGGAGCGCCGCGGAGTACACCGTGCCCCGCGTCGAGCACGCGATGGCCGCCGCCCAGCCCGTCGCCGAGGAAGCCGCGGCCCGCAGCGCCGCGGCACTGGCCGCACTGCGCGGGCAGGTCACGGCGAAGGAGATCAAGAAGCTGGCCAGAAAGCACGAGCGGCGTGCCAAGGCCGGGCGCGTGCTCAAGGTGGTGGCCGTGGTCTCCGTGCTGGCAGTCGGCGCCTACGCGGCGTGGCGGTGGTGGGACAAGCAGGCCAATCCGGACTGGCTGGTCGAGCCCCCCGCCCCCACGGAGGTCGCCGACCGTACGCCGCTGACCTCGGTCGACGGCAGCGGGCCGACGGCTGTGGACCCCGAGGTCCGCGCCAAGGAGGCCGAGTCGGACGAGGTGGACGGCACCGACCTCGACGACGACCGCTGAGCCGCCACAGCCGCCCGGCCCACGGCAGACACACAAGAGAACCCCTCCGATCTGCGTTTCCGCAGAT
>NZ_JBEZKL010000130.1:0-20827 GCF_040704695.1 Streptomyces sp. NPDC048411 | reverse complement strand
AGATCTTCAAGATCCTCGAACACGCCGACCGAAACCGACTTGAGAACGCCGAGAATCTCACTCAAGCGGCTTGACACGACATAGCAGCCTCGGGGCCGGGCCGCTGCCGCGGCTTGAGCCCCACCACGGTCTCCGGGATGGTGAACAGCGGTCCCTCGTGCGAGAAGACGTCGTCGGTCCAGTACTTCTCGAGGACGTCCAGCGTCTCCTCCAGCCGCGCGCCCCGGCCCTTCCAGGGCACCGAGACCGCTGTGTACTCGTCAGGCATCCAGCCGAGGCCGAGGCCCACGACCAGACGTCCCTGGCTGAGGAGGTCGAGGGTGGTCAGTGACCGGGCCAGCATGATCGGCGGCTGCCACAGACCGTTCAGCGTGCTCGTGCCCAGCTGGACCCGGGTCGTGTGGGACGCGGCGAACGCCAGGGCCACCAGGGGGTCCATGTGGTTCTCGTAGGCCCGTGGCATCTCGCCGTCGCCGCTCGGGTAGGGCGCGCCCGGAACCAGGGGGGCCAGGACGCGGTCGCCCATCCACAGGGAGTCGTATCCGGCCTCCTCCGCGGTACGGCAGACGCGGAGGACACCTTCCGGCCGGGCGTCGGGACCGAAGGTCGGAAGCGCCAGACCTAGTCGCATATATGTCTCCTCAGGAGGTGACCCGGTCGGGGTCCTTGTCTGTCAGGGGGATGCCGAGCAGGGTCTCCAGGGCGGTGACCGTCCGGGCGGGCTCCACGGCGTGGACGGTGGCGAAGCCCAGTTCGGCCGCGGGCGGCAGATACTGCTCGGTGTCGTCGACGAACACACACTCCTCGGCCGTCAGACCGAGTTCCTTCAGCACGAGCCGGAAGATCTCCGGTTCGGGCTTGCGCGTCCCGTGGACCTCGGACAGCACCACGGCGTCGTAGAGGTTCTCCACCTCGTATCCGTCGTAGAGGTCCCACGGAGTCAGGCCGACGGAGTTCGACAGGACCCCGACCTTCACTCCGGCCCGGCGCGCGGCGGCGGCCGCCGCGATCACCGACGTCTCGGGGCGCAGGTCGGCGAAGATACGGCCCATCAGGTTGTCCGGCGGGATCCCGAGGAGCCGGCCGGCCGCTTCGTTCCACTGCGTCTGGGTGAGCCTGCCGCACTCCAGCTCCTCGGTGAGCCTGATTCCCTCGGGATTCAGGTACATGCCGGTGAGCAGAGTCCCCTCGGCCAGTTCCTCGCGTCGCTCGAAGGCGAGCGCGGCGGGCAGCAGAGGTGTGGTCAGCACACCACCGAAATCGAGGACGAGGCCCTTGCGGTGCTGGGTCATACTCACACCTTAGAGGGCGAGCCGCCGCGGCCTTTCGGCAGGTCGTCAGGTATCCCGCCGCTCGGTCACATGTGTGAGTGGCGGACGGAGGGGACGGCCCTCGCGGGGCGGGGTGAACCCGGGGCGGGCGGGCTACGTTGTTCCCGGTGAAAGGTTCTCCGCCGCCCCGGCGACGGCGGCGGGAACCCGGCTCACCGGCAGACCGGTCACGACGGTCGCGGCCGGCGGGTCGTACGGTGCCGGAAAGCCGCTCTCTTCCGGACCGCTCCGGATCGACTCGATGTCTCAGGAGCCGGAGCGGAAGCGGCCCCGCGTGACGTGCACACCAAACGTGACACGCCGGAGCGGGGCGGCGCCGTGCGTCAGACCATGGGGCTGACCGGCCGCTCGTCGCCCACCAGCGCACGGCCGTACATCTCCTTGGCGAGCCCGGGGTTGAGCGTGGGATGCCGGGACGCTGTCTCCAGGTCGCGCCAGTGACGCTGAATGGTCTTCGCGACCGAGAAGCTGCCGGCCCCGCTGACGGTCAGCAGCGCCTGCACCGCCTGGCGCAGGCATACGGAGGCGTGTCCCGCGTCCATGCGCACCCGCGCCCGCTCGACCAGCGACGGCGTGGTCCCCGAGACCGCCGCCGCGCCGATGGACTCGGCCGAGCGCCTCAGATGCAGCTGGGCGGAGTCGACGAGGGTGGCCGCCTCGGCGAGCGCCGCCTGCACGCTGGGCGAGTCGGCGAGGCGGGCGTGCAGGGACATGGCCATCGGCTTGCCGTCCTCCACGGCCTCCAGAGTGAGCCAGAGGACCGCCCGCGCGATGCCCAGCAGGGGGCCCATGGAGACGAGCGTCATGGACCCCGGCGGAATCCGGTACAGCGGCTCCTCGGGCAGCCCGTTGCCCTGGACGACGTCGGCGAAGCGCCGGAGCCGGTGGTCCAGGACGAGCACCTCGTCGGCGACCAGCGTGTCACTGCCCGTGCCGCGCATGCCCGCCATGTCCCAGGTCCTGTCGATGGTGAGGACGGAGGTCGGCACCAGCGCCAGTCCCCGTTCGGGCGCGCTGCCCGGCTCTCCGGGCAACGGGACGCCGAGCAGGGCCCAGTCGGCGTGGTGGCTGCCGGACGCCCAGGCCCAGGCGCCGGAGACGACCACTCCGCCCTCGACGGGTTCGGAGTTGACTCCCACGCTGCCGAACACACCGCACATGGCGACGTCGGGGCCGTCGCCCCACAGCTCGTGGCACGCCTTCTCCCCGAAGGAGGCGGCGATCTGCTGCGCGACGTACGAGACCATCACCACCCAGGCGCTCGACGGGCAGGCGAGCGCGAGTTCGGCGGACACCTCCAGGCTGTCGGCGGGTAGAAGTTCGTGGCCGCCGAAGCGCTTGGGCACGCCGAGGCCGAACAGTCCCGCCTCCCGCAGCGACCGCTCGGCCTCGGGCGTCAGCCGGCTGTCGCGCTCGGCCGCCTCCGCGGTGCGGCGCAGCACGGGGGCGATCTCATGGGCCGCCGCCATGAGCCGGCGGGTCGGATCGGCGAGTGTGGCGCGCTCGGCGCTGATCGATGGGTTCATCACCACTCCAGGACATCATTACTCGGATCCTTGGCACAGATCCACGGCAGGCAGAATGAACGGATGAGCGCGGTCGAGCGGGCGGGGCTGCTGCGGTTGCCGGAGGAGCGCGACAGCGACGGTACGACGCAGTTCAACCGGCTGAAGCAGACCGAGCAGGGCCCGAGCTGGTCGCACTTCAAGCGCCTGTTCACGCACCTGGAGTGGCTGGACAAAGCTCGGCGACACCGCGGTGTGGGTGGAGGGCGTCGCCTTGCCGAAGGTTGCTGACTTCGCTGGGGAGGCGGATGCGGCGGATGCCTCCGAGCTGCGGGACTACGCGGTGATCAAGTGGATTGCGCTGCTGGCCTGCCTCGCTCACAAGGCGCGGATGCAGGTGCATGATGACCTGGCGACGATGTTCTGCAAGCGGGTCGCCGTGCCGGTGCCGCAGCCGACGTCGAGCACGTCAGGCCCGGGGCTTCCGGCGACGATCCGCGCCACCAATGCATCGGGGGTAGCCGGGTCGGGCTTTGTCGTAGCGTTGCGCGTCCGTGCCGAACGACTCGGCCATCCGCCGGGCCTTATGCGACTCCACTGGGGGCGGTTCCGGTTGCTCTCGCGGTAAGGTGGGCATGCGCCCACCTCAGTGGGCGGGCGCCCACTGGGTAAAGGATGCCAGCGGAGCGATGCACGAGAGGATCTGTGAGTGCCGACTGGGGTGCACCTTCGCAACGCGCGGCAGCAGCTGTTCGACGCCGCCGAACGCATACTTCTGCGGGACGGGCCGAACGGGCTGACCAGCCGGGCCGTCACCGACGAGGCGGGCTGCGCCAAAGGCGTCCTGCATCGGCACTTCACCGACTTCGACGCCTTCCTCACCGACCTCGTGCTCGACCGGGCCGCACAGCTTGAGACTCAGGCGAGTGCGCTGCGTGAGACCGCCGGCACCGGCACGGTGGCCGACAACCTCACCAGCGCGCTGACCACCCTGTTCGGGCCGATTCCGGTGGCAATCATCCCGCTCATCACCTTCCGGGACGAGCTGCGCACACGGCTGCGGCAAGCCAAGCCAGGAGGCGGCATCGCGATCCTCGCCCAGGCCACGACGGCGATCTCCGCTTATCTGGCCGACGAGCGTGAACTGGGCCGCATCGCAGCCGGCGCCGACATCGACTCACTCACCCTCTCCCTGGTCGGTGGCGGGCATCTCCTGTTCGCAGACCGCGACCCCGGCCCGCCGACCACGGCAGTCGTCAACAGACTCGTGACAGCGGTCATCGCCGACGCCGTGCAACGACGACCGGCCTAGCTAGCTTAGGCGTCTTGTTGTGCTTCAGGGTGTTGATCCCGTTTCGATACGCGCGCCACGCCGATCCTCATGCCGTGAACTTTCCGAACAGAGCGCCGAGCCGAGGTGTCACCTCATGTGACACCAAACTGCACACTCTGGCTGATTCATGCTTGATCTCCAGATTGCTGGCTATCGGAAGGGGTTGGCGGTGTCAGCGGACTCGCCCGGCGAGACGAGTCCTGTCTCGTAGGCGAGGACGACGGCCTGGGCCCGGTCGCGCAGGGTCAGTTTGGCGAAGATCCGGGCCACGTGGGTTTTCACGGTCGCCTCACTGAGCGTCAGTTTCTGCGCCAATTCGGTATTGGAAAGACCCCGGCCCATGAGCGTCAGCACCTCGCGCTCGCGCGGCGTCAGTGCGGCCAGATCTCGGTGGACGGCCGGGGTTGCGAGGCCCGAACCGGTTCTGGGGGCGCTGGGGGCGAAGCGCTCCACCAGGCGGCGGGTGATCGAGGGTGCGAGTAGGGCGTCACCGGTATCGACCAGGCGTACGGCGGCGGCCAGATGAGCGGGGGTGACGTCCTTGAGCAGGAATCCGCTGGCTCCGGCGGCGAGGGCGGCGTAGACGTAGTGGTCGAGGTCGAAGGTGGTCAGCATGATCACCCGGCAGTCCGGGGCCTGCGCGAGTATGCGGCGGGCGGCTTCCAGGCCGTCCATGGCGGGCATCCGGATGTCCATCAGTACGACGTCGGGCCGCAGCCTCCGCACAGTGGCCACGGCCTCGGCTCCGTCGCCGGCTTCGCCCACTACGTCGATGCCGCGGGCGGTCAGGATCAGGCGGAAGCCGGTGCGGACCAGCTCCTGGTCGTCGGCGATCACGACGCGAGGGGCGGGCTCGGTGCGCGTCGTCATGGCCGGTCCAGTGGGATCCGGGCGCGGACGCGGTAGCCGCCGCCGAGGCGGCGGCGGGCGTCCAGGTCGCCGCCGTAGACGGCGACCCGCTCACGCAGGCCGAGCAGCCCGCGTCCCGTTCCTATCCGGCGACGTTGAGCGGCGGCGAGCGGCAACGGGTCGCCGTGGCTCGGGCCCTGATGAACCGTCCCGCGCTGTTGCTGGCCGACGAGCCGACCGGCGCCCTCGACAGCCGGTCGGGCGAGCAGGTGATGGATCTGCTGATCGACCTCAACCAGATCGGCCAGACCCTGTTGATCGTCACCCACGACCCTCAACTGGCCACCCGCTGCGCCAGCCGGCTGATCCAAGTCGCCGACGGCCGGGTCGCCCGCGAAAGCACGCTGGAGGCGACCGCGTGAGCGCCGTATGGAGAGCCTCACGCGCGGCCGTGAAACGCCGCCGGCTCCAGACCTTCGTCATCGGGCTCGTCGTGCTCTGCTCCACCACGACCGTCCTGCTCGCGCTGGCGCTGCTGAGCGCCACCTCGGGCCCCTTCGACAAGGCCTACGCCGAACAGCGCGGTGCCCATACGGTGGCGACCTTCGACACCACGAAGGTCTCGCAGGAGCAGCTGGCGCGGACCGCCCGACAGCCCGGGGTGGAGGCCGCGGCCGGACCGTTCGGGCAGGCCGTCGTCGACATCCCCAAGGACTGGCTCTGGACGGCGGGCGGCACCCTCACGGTGGTGGGCCGGGCCGATCCGGCGGGCCCGGTGGACCGGATCGAACTCCTTGAGGGCCACTGGGCCACCGCCCCCGGCGAGATCGTCGTCAACTGGTCTGCCCAGGGCTCCCCTGGCCCGAAGCTGCTTGGCACCAAGCTGGAGACCCCCGGCGGAGCGACGCTGACCGTCGTCGGATTCGCCACCAGCATGAGCAAATCGGCGAGCGCCTGGGTCTCGCCCGAGCAGATGGCCGCACTGCGCCCGACCTCCGCCCAGTTGCTGTACCGCTTCACGGACTCCTCGACGGAGGCCCAGCTGAGCGCCTCGCTGGCACGGGCCACCACGGGACTGCCCAAGGAATCGCTGACCGGCGCACAGACCTACCTCACCCTCAAGCAGGCCTTCTCCGCGCTGGCCGACTCCTACCTCCCGTTCATGACGCTCTTCGGCATCCTCGGCCTGCTCGTCTCCACCCTGATCGTCGGCAACGTGGTCAGCGGGGCGGTCGTCTCCGGGTACCGGCACATCGGGGTGCTCAAGGCCCTGGGCTTCACACCGAACCAGGTCGTCGCCGTCTACCTGACGATGCTCTCCGTACCAGCGGTGGTGGGCTGCGTGCTGGGCACTCGGGCCGGCAACGCGCTGGCCGGGCCGATCCTGAAGGGCGCGTTCACCGGCATCGACGTGGGCCGGGCCTCGGTCGGCGACATCAGCCCGTGGGTGTCCGTGGCCTGCCTCGTGGGCATGCCCGCTCTCGTCCTGCTGGCCGCGCTGGTACCCGCCCTGCGCGCCCACCGGCTGCCCGCCGCACGGGCGATCAGCGCGGGCGGCGCGCCGCGGACCTGGCGTGGGTTGCGCGTGCAGCGGATGCTTGGCGCCACCAGGCTGCCGCGCCCGGTCAGTCTGGGCCTCGGCCAGCCGTTCGCCTGCCCCAGCCGCACCCTGCTGACCATGGCGGCCATCGTCCTCGGGGTCACCACGGTGACCCTGTCGACCGGACTGACGAGCACCATGGTGGCGTACGGCAATGTCGGGCGGGAGGACGGAGGCGCCAGGTTCCACGTGACGACCGGGGGATCGGGCAACGACCGGACCCCGCCCCGGCTCGGTGACCTGCAGATCGAGGAACGGCTGCTGTCCCTGCCGGGTGCGGCGGGGGTACGGGCCCGCGCGCTGGCTCAGGCGAACATGACCGGGCAGGCCCAGCACGTCTTCGCCGACTTCTATCGCGGCGACGATTCCTTGTACGAGCACACCATCGTCAAGGGCCGGGCGCCGGCCGCGGCGGGCGAGATCGTGGCCGGGCCGGCGTTCCTGACCCAGCGCGGGCTGAAGCTCGGTGACCGGGTCACGCTGGAGATGAACGGCAGGAAGATCACCGCGACCGTCGTGGGTCAGCTCATGGAGGGCAACGCGCGTGCCTTGGAGGCAACTTGGGAGAGTTTCGCCCAACTCGCACCGGACGCCCACGCCACCGAGTACACGGTGCGGCTCGCCCCCGGCGCCGACGCGCGCGCCTACGCCGAGGCGGTCGCGGCGCTCGACCCGGGCCTGCATGCGTCGGTGATGGACTCCGGCAACGCCGGAACCGCCACCGTCATCACCTTCTCGACGGTGTTCACGGTGCTGCTGACGCTCGTCGCATCGCTCGGTGTCTTCAACACCGTTCTCCTGAACACCCGTGAGCGGCGCCGGGACCTGGGCATGCTCAAGTCGATCGGGATGACCCCCCGGCAGGTGGTGGTGATGACGGTGACCTCGGTCGCCGAGCTGGGCGCGTTCGGCGGGCTGCTCGGCGTCCCGCTCGGGATCGTGGCGCACCACCTCGTCGTGGACAACGTCGGGGTGGTCGACTTCCCCGCGTATATGAAGGACGTGTGGCACGCGCCGCAGCTGGCCGCGATGCTGCTGGCGGGTGTGGCGATCGCAGTCCTCGGCGCCCTGGTCCCAGCCCGGTCGGCGGCCCGGATGACCATTGCCTCTGTGCTGCACACCGAGTAGATCACCCGTCAGTACCAGCCTCTGGATCCGGCCCAAGGCAGCCGATGGCGTCAGCCGTCGGCTGGCTGGCTCTACGGATACGCCCGCGTGCTGCTGACCGTCGCGGGTGACGGCATCGCCGAGGGCCAGCTGCTGGGCGCACGGTCTCCGTCATGTCCGCGCAGAACCACCGCCCCCGTCTTCGACAACCCCGCCCACTGGACCGCTGGCCTCCCGGAGAAGGGGCGGCTCGGCGTGCACCTGGTTCCGCTTGCGGGCACTGGTGGGCAGGGTGACGGACTCGCCGTCGAAGCCGACGCCGAGTGGACCCAGCGCCAACTCCACCAAGATCAAGCACTGGCGGCTTTCGGGCTTACCTCGGCGCTCCCCCCATCAAGCCGGCCATGCCGCTCTGCGACGGGCACAGGAGGAGCCGAGTGAGCATGGGGCTCGGTCAACAGTCCCGCTGTGTGGCGCAGTTGGTTTCTCGCCGGCCGAGGCAGCTGGTTCGGCCGGCAGATGTGTCGCGACGGGAGTCTGCTCCGGTTGCCCGGGACCGGACGGAGGCGGCGGCCGTGACGGCGATGGGCTGCCCGAGCACGATCCCGAGCAGGACAAGGATCAGTCCGCATATCTGCTGCAGAGTGAGGGTCTCTTTGGCGATGACGGTGCCGAGCAGCACGCCGGTGACCGGGTTCAGCAGTCCGACCAGGCCGACAGCGGCTGCCGGCAGACGACGCAGGCCGGCAAACCAGGCAACGAAGGCGACCGCGGTCGCGACGACGGTGACGTAGGCGAATCCGAGGACCGCGCCCGCATTGAGGACGGGCGGTGCTCCTTCGCGGACGACGGCCAACGGCAGCACGACCAGGCCTCCGGCAATGAGCTGCCACGATGTCGAGGCAAGGACGTCGACCTCGGCGCTCCACCGCTTCGCGAGCACGTAGCCGAAGGAGGACGTCACCATCGCTGTGGCCGATGCGAGGACGCCGAGTGCGTTCAGGGTCACGGTGCCGGTGAGCAGCATCAGGCATACGCCTGCGATACCGATGCCGCCGCCCAGCAGCGGGAGGCCGCGGGGGCGTTCCGCGATCACGGCCCAGGCGAGCAGCATCAAGACCACCGGTGAGGCCGCCATGATGGTGGAGGCGATGCCCGTCGGCAGCAACTGGGCCGCGAGGTAGACCAGGGCGAAGAAGGACCCCATGTTGAGGGTGCCGAGAATGAGCGACTTCCACCACCACGCCCCGTGAGGTATCTGCCGACACAGCGCCAGCAGCAGGACCCCTGCGGGCAGAGCCCTGATCGCCGCGCCGTAGAGCGGGTGGTCGGTGGGCAGGTATTCGTGGGTGACGAAATAGTTCGTCCCCCAGGTGACCGGAGCGATCGCCGTCACGAGTGTCCATCGCATAGTAGCTTCCACGGAAGGAATATAGCTTCCCTGGAAGCTATAATGAAGCCGTGAACGACTACGAGGATCACGTCGCCCGCATCCAGGCCGAGTGGGCTCGCGAGCGCCCAGATGTGGATGTGAGCCCCCAAGGCGTGATCGGCCGGCTCCATCGCCTCGCCAGTCTTCTGACCGAGCAGTTGTGCCTGGTCTACCGGCGATACGGACTGAACGAGGGAGAGTTCGACGTCCTGGCGGCGCTCCGGAGGGCCGGGGACCCCTTCGAGCGCGCCCCGGGCGAGCTGGCCACGTTCACCATGGTCACCACGGGCGCGATGACCAAACGCATCGACCGGCTCGAACGCAACGGGCTGGTCACACGTCGCCGGTCCGCCGAGGATGGCCGGGGACGCGTGGTCGCACTCACCCCGGCGGGACGGGAGCTGATCGACCGGGCCTTCGCCGACCACATGAGCAACGAGCGCCGCATACTCGACGAGCTCAACCCCGACGAGGCCGCACGTCTCGAAACACTGCTCACCGCCTGGCTAGCACGTGTCGAGCCGCCTCCCGGCGCACCGTAGTGACTCCTTCGAATGTCACGGCCGAAGCTCTTCGGCTCGCTCAGCATCCTCGTGTTTCACCCGAACCCACGGATGCACCGACTTGAAGCACACCGGTGGACCCGTGGGTTCGCGCTGAAGAGCCTTCGGTTTTCCTGAACCCACGGGGATCTCCGGGTGTGAGTAGTTGGCGTACAGGAAATCCCGGTGAGATTTATCTTGGTTGGGTAGCACATACGAAGGGGCAGTGACGTGCGCGCACGGGGCATCAACTACGACACCGGGTTCCTCCCCGGACAGGACCTCTCCCGCAAGACCTTCACCCGCGAAACGGTCCGGCATGACATGGCGGTGATATCCGACGAGCTGCACTGCGATGCCGTACGCGTCTCCGGCCGTGATCCCGAACGGCTGAGCATCGCCGCCCGCTATGCGGCGGCCGTCGGCCTCGAGGTGTGGTTCGCCCCGTTCCCCGTCGACCTTCCCGCCGACCGGCTGCTGTCGTTCTTCGCCGACTGTGCCCGCCGGGCCGAAGCCGTACGACGGAGCGGTGCCGAAGTGGTGTTCGTCGCGGGCTGTGAGATGAGCGCGTTCTGCGGCGGCTTCATCCCGGGTGACACCTACGGCGACCGTCTGCGGGCCATGGCTGAGGCGGACATGGAGTGGTGGAACGGCCTTGGCGCGGTGCAGGAACGTCTCAACGTCTTCCTCGCGCAAGCCGCCGAGACGGTGCGTGCCCGCTTCGGCGGGCGCATCACGTACGCCTCGGCTCCCTGGGAGTTCGTTGACTGGCGTCCGTTCGACCTTGTCGGCATCGATGCCTACCGCGCCGCGTATAACGCTGACACCTTTCGGTCCGAACTGCGGGGACACCTCGCACACGGCAAGCCCGTCGCGGTGACCGAGTACGGAACCTGCGCCTACCGGGGCGCGGGCGAGCGGGGCGGCTCGGCCTGGCAGGTGCCGCACGACGCGGTGCCGGACGAGGACGAGCAGATTCGCTACCTCACCGAGCTGCTGGACGCCTTCGAAGAGGAAGGGGTAGACACCGCACTCTGGTTTACCTTCGCCGGTTACAGCAGGCCCGGAGACGCGGATCTCGGCTCCTACGGCGTGGTCCGCATGCTCGACGAGACCCGTTGGGAACCGAAGAAGGTGTTTCACGCGATGGCGGCCAGGCACCGCCGCGGCTGAAAGGCAGGACACCCGCCGCCGACTGCGCCAACGGTCGTGCGAGGCGAAGCGGCTGGTCACGCCTGCGTCCAGTCGTTTGCAACATCTCATGAAACATGATCGCCGCAGGTAGACTGCCGTGCGGCCGAGAGTTTCACGAGCGATCACCTATGAAACACCGATCGGGCTGGCACCGGCCTTCGTGCAGATGTTCCTCGGTCGCCGGAGCGCGGTCATGTTTTCGACGTACGGGCAGTCGTGCGGGTGGCGTCATACTGCCTCGCCCCGGTGGGCGGTGGGACACTGCGGCGATGTCGGGATTCACGCGGGATAGGCCCCGGACTCCTGTCTCTGACCCCAGATGCAACCTGGGCGAGGTGTGTGCGGGACGTCTGTTGGCGCTGGTGGCCGAGGGCAACGAGGACGGCACGAGGAATAGTCAAGACCTGTGGACCGGCGTGCCATTAGGGGAACGCCGGTCTCCGCTGGCACGTCGACGTCACTCAACCGAATTGCGCTTCTACAGGTTGCCGCAGAATCGTCCTGAGCTTGGCGGGGTCAGTCCTGCGCGGATCGCTGAGATAGATCTCGTGGTGCGGTCCCGCCTCCCGCAGATTGCTGGCGGGGAGGTACTCGTGGTGCAGCCTGGTCAGGATCGGTGTCTCGTCGTCGTAAGGGCCGATGTGGAGGACCTGGGCGCTGTTGCCCTCGTGCAGCGTCTCTGACCGAACGTCCGGAATGGCCGAAAGGTTCTTCTTGGTTAGGGCGGTGTGCTTGGCGTCTTCGATCATGTCGCTGGTGATCCAGTCGGGGACGTTGATGAGCAGTCTCCATCGCCAGTTGTCCTTGAGCCTGGCCAGGAAGTCGTCCATGTAGTCCGCCCACCACAGTCCCTCCAGTGGGCCCACGACGAAGTCCTTGCCGAGGTCGCCTTTGCTCGCGAACTTGACGGTATAGGCGACCGCATAGAGCGCCTCGACCGCGCGGCGGTACACGGCGCTGGTGTTCGGGTCGCCGTGCCCGTCGATGGCGAGGAAATGGAGCTCGGGGATGTCGACGAGCCCCCAGTCAGTGTTCCTGGGCGAGTAGCACTTCTTGAACTCGCGCTTGACGTCGTACTTGGTGGTCATGCCGAGGTGCCTTCCTGGTAAGTAACTGTCATTACAGATCAGTGGCGTTGTTCAGGCCGCGGTGACCTTGGGGCGTTCGACGAGGTGACCATTCTTGAAGCGGGCGCCGGTACGGACGAGGGCGACGAGGTGAGGTGAGGTGAGGCGCGGTGATCGCGCGCCAGCGGGCTTGGGCGGACTCAGCCAGCTTGAACACCATCGCCAGGGCCGCAGCCGCGCTGCCGGCCCCGCGGGTGACCTTCGTCCTGAGTTTCACGGTGCTGAAAGTACATTCGATCGGATTTGTCGTGCGCAGGTGCACCCAGTGCTCGGCGGGGTGAACGCGACCTCGCCGGTGACCTTCTTCACCGCCTTCGGCCACTTCGCGCCGTAGGCGTCCTCAAAGTCGCGGACAGCCTTCTCGGCATGATCGCGGTCCTGGGCGTTGCAACTCTTGGAGGGCCTTCTTCGCGCCGGGCTGGGCCGACTTCGGCAGGGCATTGATCCCGACGAGGCGACGGGTGAGCGCAAGCGGTTCTCGTCCAAGATTCTCGCGCCATGGTGCCGGAAGTCTGCGAAGATCAGCGAGGTCCTCCCGCTTCTCTACCTGCACGGACTGTCCTCCGCCGCCTCGTGAGTGCGGTCCGTGTTGAGTTGGAGTGGTTGCCGCGGACGCATTCGAGCACCCGGTGCACCGTTGCGCGGGAGACGAAGAAGATCACGGCAAACGTTCCCAGAACTCAGCTGCACAACCAGGCATCCTCACACCGTCCGCGGAGCCGGGGATGTTCAGGCGATGGCGTAGTGGGCGAGCGCCGCTTCGAGCATGTCGAAGGCGCTGGCCCCCTCCGCGGTGATGGTTTCGGTGATCTCGTTATTGGGGTGTCCGGCCAGGGTGAGGCCCTGGATGCGCTGGAACAGGATGCGGTGGACGGTGCCGAGCAGTCCGGCGGCGGTCCGGACGGTGATGTCGTCCGGCGGTGCGCCGACGGCTGTGGCAAGAGCTTGGGCCAGGGCGCTTTCTCGTTGGTCGTGCAGGCCGCGCAGGCAGGCCGTGAGGGTGGGGCTGTCGGCGATCATGCGGGCGAAGGCAGGGCCGGAGAACCCGAAGACCGGATCCGCGGCCGCGGCGGCGTCGGCGAAGGCGCGGCGCAGTGCCGCCAGGGCGGACTCGCCGGGCCGTCGAGCGGTCACCGTGTGCGCCAGGGAGGCGATGAACGCGTCCTGGTGGTCCAGGGCCAGGTCCTCCTTGCGCGCGAAGTAGTTGGTCACCGTCTTCTTGGCGACCCGTGCGGCGGTGGCGATCTCGGCGATGGTGGTCTGCTCGAAGCCCTGGGCGATGAACAGGCGGGTGGCGTGGTCGGAGATGAGCTGCCGGGTCTCCTGTTTTTTGGATTCCCGCAGGCCGGCGGGTTGCGCGGGCGATGTGGTGTCGGTAGCCATGAGGCAATCTTACCTCCGTCGCATTTTTATGTTGACACCCATGGGCTTCGCGGGCTAATTTTACCTCCGTCGTAAGTTTGCGACGACGGAATGAAGAGGAGGGGTCCATGCTCGAACTCAACCGCACCGTGGTCTCCGCCCCCACCATCGACTTCGGCGAGGTCCTGGCCGGGGGCGACGGCAGCAGCCCCGCGCCGCCCCCGCACCGCGCCGCCGTGACGGGCGGCTGCTCGCCCGGATGGCCGCCGCCCGCGCCCGGCGCATCACCCCGCCCGTCCGCAGCCTGCCGCGCCGCGGCGGCTACTGACCCGCAACCGCACCCGCAACCGCACCGAC
The DNA here is from genome assembly GCF_040704695.1 of Streptomyces sp. NPDC048411. NCBI lineage: Bacteria > Bacillati > Actinomycetota > Actinomycetes > Kitasatosporales > Streptomycetaceae > Streptomyces > Streptomyces sp. NPDC048411. Next base: position 7,088 of record NZ_JBEZKL010000130.1, on the reverse strand, counting down.
GAATACGCCCGACCGCCTCGCCGACCGGCGGCGACAGGCTCCCCGAACGAATGAGGAGAACCGTCTTGCAGATCACCGCGTCCACCGTCTCGCTCACCGTCGACGACGTCGCCGCCTCCCAGCGGTTCTTCACCACCCACCTCGGCTACGTCGAGCAGGCGGCCGCCGATGGATTCGCCTCCCTGTCGCGCGACGACGCCGCGGTGGACATCGTCCTGCTTCGGCGCGGCATCGAGGTATTGCCGGCCGACCAGCGCGTCCAGCGCGCCTCCGGCCTGATCCTTGCCTTCACCAGCACCGGCCTCGAGACCGAAGAGAAAAGACTGCGCGCCGAGGGCGTCGAGATCACCATGCCACTGCGCGAGGAGCCCTGGGGCGAACGCCTTTTCCAGGTCAGCGACCCCAACGGCGTGATCGTCCAGTTCGTCGAGTGGGTCGCCCCGTCCGGACCCGAGAACGCCTGACAGCCCCACCGGGTCAGGCCGACCCGGGCCCTGACCCTGCAGCGCGCGGCCCGGACTGTGTGCGACATCCCGCAACCACGACACCTTCCCCCTCTCTACGACGGAGACACCTTGCCCGTTCGCATCACTGCACTGACCGACCCCGACCGCGGCCTGTCCAGCTACCGCCTGGCGTGGCTGGCATCCGACACCGACGCAATCCCCGTCGGGTCGGCATTCCTGCGTCTTTTCACCAGGGCTGGGCAGGAGCACCTCGCCGAATTGGATCTCCACGTCCATCCGGCCGAGCGGCGCAACCGCACCGGCTCCCGGCTCCTGGAAGCGGCCATCGCCGCCGCACGGCAGGACGGCCGGCGCTGTGTCATCACCCAGGCCGAGGCCGGCTCTCCCGGCGACCGGTTCCTGACGGCCCGGGGCTTTTGCAGGGTCCTGACCCTGACCTTCACCCGGCTGCCGTTGGCCGAGGCGGACATCACCGCTCTCACCGAGATCACCGAACAGCCACATCCCGGCTATCGGCTGGCGTCATGGGAGGGCACGGTCCCCGACGGCCTCGCCGAAACATTTGTCGCGTCGCGCCACGCCATGGACGACATGCCGATGGGCAGCACCGACTTCGGCACGGTGACCTGGGACCTGGCCCGGGTCCGGGCCGCAGCGGCGGCCATCGAAAAGCGTGGCGACCTGTTGCACACCGTTGTTGCCATCGACGAGTCGGACGGCTCGATCGCCGGGTTCACCGAACTCGTCGTCCCCGGCGACGGCAAGGGTGATGGCCAGCACTACGGCACCGGTGTCCTGCCCGAGCACCGCGGGCACGGCCTGGGCCGTTGGATGAAGGCCGCTTCGATCCGACAGGCGCACGAGCGACACCCGGACCTCGGCGGCCTGCTCACCGACACGGCCGACAACAATCCGTACATGCGACACATCAACGACGCGCTCGGCTATGCGCCAATGCGCACGACATTTGAGTACCAACTCGATCTCTAGGAACGACGGGGGCCGGGCCATCGTCCTGACCCGGTCCCCACAAGGCTGGCTTCCCACGCCGTCCGCACCGGTGCCGTACTCGTCGTCGCCGGTCGGACCACGGGGATTCGTCCGCCGCTGTTGCACCTTTCTGCCACCTCACCGCTTGGCTCCGCCGTCGCGCGTTCTCATCCGTGCTTCCGTTCCTCCCGTGATGCCGCCTTTCTGGCGTGCCGCGGAGTGTTTCTCGCGTGCGCGGATGCGTCCATCCGCCCGTGTCGATCGGCCCGGCCGAGAACAGGGGACTTCATGTTTACTGCACAGCTATCTCTTCAGAACGTCACCCGCCGCTACGACGACCACGTCGTGCTGGACGACGTGTCCTTCAGCATCAAGCCGGGCGAGAGGGTCGGCATCATCGGCGACAACGGAGCCGGAAAGTCCACCCTGCTGCGACTGATCGCCGGGCAGGACCGGCCCGACAACGGCGAACTGACCGTGATCGCACCAGGCGGCTCGGGCTATCTGGCCCAGTCGTTGGCCCTGCCCTCCAAGGCAACCGTCCAGGACGCAGTGGATATGGCTCTTGCCGAACTGCGTGAACTCGAAGCGCGGATGCATCACGCCGAAGCCGGACTCACGGGCTTGGCGGGGGCGGTGCTCACCGCCGCGCTGGACGCCTACGCCCACCTGGTCGCCCAGTACGAGGCGCGCGCCGGCTACGAAGCCGATGCCCGGGTGGACATCGCCCTGCACGGGCTCGGCCTGCCTGGTCTGGCCCGGGATCGGACCCTGGGCCCGCTGTCGGGCGGTGAGCGATCACGGCTGGCGCTGGCCGCGACCTTGGCGTCCCAGCCGGAACTGTTACTGCTGGACGAGCCGACCAACGATCTGGACGACCAGGCGGTGGGCTGGCTGGAGGCACACCTGCGGGCGCATCGCGGCACGGTGCTCGCGGTCACCCATGACCGGTTGTTCCTGGAACGGGTCACCACCACAATCCTGGAGGTCGGCGAGGGCAAGGTGACGCGTCACGGCGACGGCTACGACGGCTACCTTGCCGCCAAGGCCGCTGAGCAGCGACGCCGCCTGCAGGAGTACGCGGACTGGTGCACGGAGCTGGCCCGCAACCAGAAGTTGGCCGCCGCGAACGTGGCACGGTTGGAGGCGATCCCTCGCAAGATGCCATGGTCCGTGTTCGGCCACGGCGGCTTCCGTGCCCGCGGCCGTGGCCACGGGGCGATGGTCCGTATCCGCAATGCGAAGGAGCGTGTCGAACGGCTGACGGACAATCCTGTCGTGCCGCCGCCCGAACCGCTGGTGTTCGCCGCTCGAATGACCACCGCCGACGCTCAGACGTCGAAGGCCGCGGCGGAACTCACCGGCATCCGTGTCGAGGGCCGACTGCACGTACCTTCGCTGCAGATCGGCAGCGAGGAGCGGCTGTTGGTCACCGGGCCCAACGGGGCCGGCAAGACAACGCTGATGCGGGTGCTGGCAGGTGAGCTGCAGCCCGATGCGGGGACGGTGTGCACGCGGGGCCGAGTCGGGCACTTGAGGCAGGAGGAGACGCCGTGGCCGCCTGGCCTGACAGTCCCGCAGGCGTTCGCCCACGGCCGCGGGGGAGAACTGGACGAGCGCATCGATCATCTGTTGTCCCTCGGCCTGTTCAGCCCTGCCGACCTGCGCCTGAAAGTGGGCGAACTGTCCTATGGGCAAAGGCGCCGGATCGAACTGGCCCGCCTCGTCAGCGAACCCGTCGACCTGTTGTTGCTGGACGAGCCCACCAACCATCTCTCCCCCGCCTTGGTCGAGGAACTGGAAGGAGCCCTGGCCTGCTACCAAGGCGCGGTCGTCGTCGTCACCCATGACCGCCGCATGCGAACTCGCTTCACCGGCAGGCACGTGGAACTGAACGCCGGCCAAGTCGCACAGCTTCAGGAGACCGCAGAGGGCTGAAGACCGCAGGTCGCCTCAGCGTCGTCACCCAGCACAGGGTGGCCTTCCAACGGACCCCAGCCCTACCGGACGCGCCGCACACGCCCGCGCGGGATCATCGCGGCGGTGCCGAGGGAGGACCGGAACTGCGGAACCCGGGACAGGATCGAGCCCCTGGTGGTAGAGGCAGGACCGACGCTCAGGATTTCAAGATCATCCCGTGGCGGCTCTTGGGCTTACCTTGGCTGGACCTCTTCGAGAACCTCGACCGGGACCGGGACCGGGGCCGGGACCGGGATCGGTCAGCGGTCGAGCCCCTTCCGCGCCGTGCCCGGCCGCCGTCTCGCTGCGCGGCCGACGGCCCGGGACGGCGTACGGCGGGCCTGCTGAGGACTGCTGATCAGCACCCTGTCCTCGTGCGTCCGGGCCGCCTCGAAGATCTCCGCCCAGGAGGTCACGGCCGGACGGCGGCGCAGCAGTGCACGGCGTTCCCGGTCGGTCATCGCGCCCCACACGCCGTATTCCTCGCGGTTGTCCAGGGCATGGGCCAGGCAGTCGAGCCGGACCGGGCAGTCGGCACAGACGGCCTTGGCCTCGTTCTGAGCGCCTTCGGCGAAAATCCGCTCCGGCCGCGTCCGGCACAGCCCTCGGTCGACCCAGTCCATGCCCACCTCGCTCCCCAGCGGTGCGCCTGCCGGTCTCCGCCTGTCGCATCCTTACACATGTGTGAAGTAGATACGTATGACATTAGCTCACCTGTGGCGGCACTGCCCGCGCGCCGGGTCACCGCGGCGTGCCGCCCGGCGCGGAGGTGTCAGTCCTCGTACCGGATGCGGTGGCACAGCGCGGGGAGGTCGCCCGCGGCGAGGCCGCGGAACATCGGCATCTCGGTGCCACGGCTGACCCCCGACCACAGCGTGCGCACCAGGACCTCGCCGTCCTTCGGCTCCGGCACGTCACGTCCCGGAGCTCGCCGTGCCCCGGCGAGCGCAGCCGGAACGCGCGGGCGGAGTGACTCATCATGGTCCTCCTGAAGGATCGGCGCGCCGGGTCGATGACACATGTCTCGCAGGAGAAAGTACACACCCGGCGCGCAGGGCCGGTCCAACCGCCCGGAAGCCGCACAAGAAACTTTTCAGCCATAACAGGTGACGGAAACCCCCGGAGACACTTAGTCTTCTGTCCCGGGAGGAGTGGGACAGGCGGCGGGACATCATGGGCGCAGCCGCCATTCCGGGTGAGCGCACCCCATGTGTGATGCGCTCACCGGCCGTACGGGGGCACGACCGCGACCGCGTCGGCGGCTTCCGGAGCGCACCACCCACCCGAGGTCCGGAGACGAACCGCGCAGGTGGTCGTCGCCGCGGCGACGAGGAACAACGACGTACCCTCGCCCTGCCGCCTGGCGCGATCCGTACGCACGGGCAGCCCCGGCCGGGCGCTGGTTCAGCAGTGAAGGGAGTGGGGGACAGTGGAGTCGATCGTCGGGACCATGGTCGGCCGCGAGAGCGAGCAGGAGGTGCTGTCGGCACTCGTGGTGGCCTCAGGGGGCCGGGCTCTCGTCCTGCGGGGTGACACAGGTGTGGGCAAGAGCGCTCTGCTGGACCACGCCGCCGCACTCGCGACCGGCGAGAAACACAGGGTGATCAGAGCGGCCGGGGTCGAGGCCGAGTCGGAGCTGCCGTTCGCCGGTCTGCACCAGTTCCTGTATCCCCTGCTCCCCTACATCGGCCAGCTGGACGACAGCCACCGAGGCGTCTTCGACGTCGTCTTCGGCAGGAGCGAGGGCACGCCTCCCTCGGTCATGACCCTCGGCATCGCCGTCCTCGACCTGCTCTCCCTCACGGCCTCGCAGCAACCCCTCCTGCTGGTTCTCGACGACGGCCAGTGGCTCGATACCTCCAGCACCGAGGTGTGCGGGTTCGTGGGGCGCCGGCTCACGGGCAGCTCGGTGAAGCTCGTCGTCGGCCTGCGCTCCGAAGTGCCCTCGGGTTTCGACACGGCCGCGCTGCCCGAACTGCCGGTGACCACGCTGTCGGAGAAGGCCTCCGAACAGCTCCTGGACATGCGCCATCCCGGACTCGATCCCCGGATCCGCCGTCTGGTCCTGGACGAGGCCCAGGGAAACCCGCTGGCCCTGCTGGAGCTGCCGCCCTACGTGCGCGGCGACCGGGCGGGATACAACGCCGAGGAACTGTTTGGATACGCCGGCGTCCCGCTGCCCCTGCGCCTTCAGCACGTGTACGGCTCTCGTATCGAGGCCCTCGGTGACACCGTGCGCGCTGAGCTGCTGCGCGGCGCCCTGGACGGCGTCGGAGCCGGTACGGCGGCCGGCCGCACACGGGGCACGCGCTATCGCATGGTGAACGCCGACGAGGCCGCGGCCTGCGGCCTGCTGGACATCGACCCGCTCAGCGGTGACTTCGTCTTCCGGCACCCACTGGTGCGGTCGACCGTCGTCCAGACGGCGACCCCCAACGAGCGGCGCGCGGCGCACGCCGCCCTCGCCCACGTACACCGTGACGACGTGGAACGGCGCGCCACACACCTGGGGGCCTCGACGGTCGACCCGGACGAGGAGGTCGCGGCCGCGCTGGAGACGGCGGCCGAATCCGCCACCCGACGTGGCGGCGCGCTGGCCGCCGTCGCCTGGCTGACCCGTGCCGCGGAGCTCAGCGAGAGTCACGAGCAACGGTCCCGGCGGCTGGGCGACGCCGCGTTCATCGCCGGCCACGCGGGCCTGCTGGACCAGGCCCAGCACTTGGTCCGCTCCGACACGCCGTCCGGAAGGACCGAGTCTCCGATCTCGGTGGTCACCTCGGCCTATGTCGCGCTGTACGAGGACGGGGACGTACGGTCCTCGCAGCGCCAGGTCGTCGCGGCGATCGAGAACATGCGTGACGGCGGGGAGCGGCAGCCGAACGAGGTGCTCACACGGCTGGTCAACCTGCTGCTGGCCATCAACCAGTACGCGAGTGACGAGGCCGCGTGGGAGCGCACCCATGAGCTGCTCGGTTCCCTGGGCGACCTGGTGCCCCCGCATTCACACGTCTACCAGGACGCGTGGGGCGATGTGGTGCGGCACGGCGCGGGTGTGCACGGGCGGGTGGAAGGTGCCTTCGCCGACCTCCGCGAGCTCGAACCGTGGGACATCAGCCGGCTGGGGGTCGCCGCCTACCACGTGGACACACTCAGCCAGTACCGGCCGCATCTCCAGCGCACCGTGGACCGCGAGGTGGAGACCGGGGCCATGGGCTCCGGCATGACGATGCTGCATCTGATCATGCTCGACCAGATCACGGTCGGCGAGTGGGACGAGGCCGAGCGCACCGGACAGCGCTGCCTGGACCTGACGACCTCCCACCGGCATGCGCTGTTCGCGCATCACACCCGTGCGTATCTGGCCCAACTGGCCGCCCTGCGCGGCCAGGTCGAACGCGCCCGGGAACTCCAGGCCATGGTCGACGCCTGGTCCCGCCCCCGCGGCGTCGGCTTCCTCACCCAGATCGCCGACGCCGTCGGCACCACCGCCGCCCTCAGCGAAGGCGACTACGAAGCCGCCTACCTCCACGCCATCGGCATCACACCCCCCGGCTCCTTCGAGCCCTACGCCCACCAAGCCTCCCGCACCCTCCTCGACCTCGTCGAAGCAGCCGTCCACACCGGCCGCTCCGAACAAGCCCGCCGCCACGCCCTCGCCGCCCACCAGGCCGG
>NZ_JBEZKL010000129.1:0-20846 GCF_040704695.1 Streptomyces sp. NPDC048411 | reverse complement strand
CGGCGTCCGCCCGTTGGGCGGGCCTGGCGGCGTCGGGTGCGTGCGATCGCAAGGCGGAGGGTCGCCCCGATACTGGGCGTATCGGGGCGAGCCCGACAACGCGGCGAGCGTGCGTGCCAGACGCCGCCAGGCAGGCGGGACTTTCGAAACACGCCCTAGAACGGATACCACCGCACCTCGGGGGCCTCGTCGCGCAAGGACGCGACCCTGCGTCGGAACTCCGCCAGCGCCGCCGGATTCCCCGGCGCATGCTGCGCGACCCACGCGCAACTCGCCGTCTCCCGGGCCCCCCGCAACACCGCACACCCGTCCCACTCACGGACGTCCCACCCGTAGGCGTCCGTGAACCCGTCGTACGCCTCCGCCGCCAACCCGTACCGGTCCCGGGACAGCGCCAGCACCACCAGATCGTGCTCGCGCAGATCCGTGGAGAACGTCTCCAGGTCCACCAGCACCGGCCCGTCCGGACCGACATGGACATTGCGCGGCAGTGCGTCTCCGTGGATCGGCCCCGGCACCAGATGCGGTACCAGCGCCGCAGCCGCCGCCGCGAATCCGTCCCGTCGTTCCCGCAGATACTGTGCGTCGGCCGGATCGATCGCGTCGCCCGCGAGCCGCAGCCACCGCTCCACCCCGCCGAGCAGCTCACGCCGGGGCAGCGTGAAGCCCTCCGGCGCGGGCAGTGCGTGGACCAGGGTGAGCAGCTGCGCCAGATCCCGCGGCTGGGCAGCACGTACCGCGTCGGGGAGCCGGTGCCAGACCGTCACCGGATGCCCCTCGACCAGCCGCGCCTTCGGCTCAGCCGCCCGTACAGCGGGGACCGACGATCCGGCGAGCCACTCCGCGACGGCCACCTCGCGCTCGGCCCGGGCCAGCAGTTCCGGGTTCTGCACGGCGTTCCGGCCGACCTTGACCACCAGGCCGCCGACGGCGAACACCGCGTTCTCACCCAGCGCGAGCAGCTCCGCGCCGTCGGACAGTCCGGCAGCGGTCAGTACCTCGCGCGCACGCATCTCGTTCATGGATCCGATTTTCGCATCTGTGCAGGCGACCTTGACGAACCGACGACCCGTCAGCACCATGGCGGGGGCAACCTGAGCGGCCAGATCTGGGTGAAACCGATCCAATGACGCAAGGGGGTCGAATTCATGACGTTAGCGAATGCAACGGCGCGGACCGGGCGGCATGGCCCGCCCGGGAGCCCGGAGTCCACGCACGGTGGAGCAGCCCCGCGGGTCAACCGGAACGCCGGTACGTGGTTCCTTGTACTGCCTGCCCTGATCCCGATCCTGATCCTCAGCGTCGGCCCGCTGCTCTACGGCATCGCGCTGGCGTTCACCGACGCCCAGTCCGGCCGCACCCGTTCCACCCAGTGGGTCGGCGGGCTCAACTTCCAGGACCTGCTCCACGACGCCCTCTTCTGGGACTCGTTCCGGATCGGCCTCGTCTGGGCGGTCGGTGTCACCGTCCCGCAGTTCGTCCTGGCCCTCGGCCTTGCCCTCCTGCTCAACCAGAACCTGCGGATGCGCTGGCTGGCGCGGGCCCTCGCGATCATCCCGTGGGCCATGCCCGAAGTGGTCGTCGGCATCATGTGGCGGCTGGTCTACAGCCCGGACGCGGGCGTCCTCAACGAGACCATCCGCGATCTCGGGCTCGGCGACGGCCGGGACTGGCTGACCGGACTCACCACCGCGCTGCCCGCCGTGATCGTCGTCGGCGTCTGGGCGGGCATGCCGCAGACCACCGTCGCGCTTCTGGCCGGGCTCCAGAACACCCCGCAGGAACTCCACGAGGCGGCCGCCCTGGACGGCGCGGGTGCCTGGCGCCGGTTCCGTAGCGTCACCTGGCCGGCCCTCAGGCCGGTCGCCCTCTCCATCACTGCGCTCAGTTTCATCTGGAACTTCAATTCCTTCGCCCTGGTCTACGTCCTGACCAACGGCGGTCCCGGTGGCCGGACCCGGCTGCCGATGCTCTTCGCGTACGAGGAAGCCTTCGGCTACGGCCAGTTCGGCTACGCCGCGGCGATGGGCTGTGTGATGGTCGCGGTGATTTCCGTGGTCCTCGCCGTCCACCTCGTCGGCCGGCTCAGGGGAGGCGAGGACCAGTGAGTCTCCGGACCAGCAGATCCGCCCGCACGGGACAGTATGCCGCGCTCCTGGGCTACCTCGTCTTCCTGGCGTTCCCGTTTCTCTGGCTGATCTCCACCGCCTTCAAACCGGCGCGCGAACTGGGTTCCCTGCACCCCACCTGGATCCCGGAGCATCCGACCCTGGACAACTTCCGGCAGGCCTTCGACGAGCAGCCCCTGTTGCAGGCCGCCGCCAACTCGCTGGTCGCCGCGGCCTCCGCCGCTCTGATCGCCGTCGTCATCGCCACGCCCATGGCCTATGTGATGGCCCGGCAGCGCACCGGGCTCACGGCGGCCGCCACCGGCTGGGTCGTCGTCAGCCAGGCGTTCCCCTTCGTCCTGCTGATCATTCCGCTCTTCCTGATCCTCAAGAATCTGCATCTGATCAACACCCTCTGGGGGCTGATCACGGTGTACGCCGTCTGGGCGCTGCCGTTCGCGCTGTGGATGCTGGTCGGGTACGTCCGCGCCGTACCGCCCGAACTCGAGGAAGCCGCCGCGGTCGACGGCGCCGGAAGACTGCGGACACTCGTCTCGGTCACCGTCCCGCTGCTGGCCCCCGGCATCGTCGCCACCGCACTCTTCGCGTTCATCACCGCATGGAACGAGTTCTTCTTCGCGCTCGTCCTGCTCAAGACACCGGAGAAGCAGACCTTGCCGGTCGTACTCACCCACTTCCTCGGCGCGGAGGGCGCGGCCGAGCTCGGGCCGCTCGCCGCCGCCGCGTTCCTCGCCACCCTGCCCTCCCTGGTCCTCTTCGCGATCATCCAGCGCCGGATCACCGGGGGCATGCTGGCCGGGGCGGTGAAGAGCTGATGCGGGCACTCGTGCGTACCGCAGCCGCCGCGGCCACCGCACTGGCTCTGCTCCTCGCCGGCTGCAGCGGTGGCGCCGGAACGGACAACAGCGGGAAGATCAAGCTCCGCTTCCAGTCGCTGGCCTGGCAGAAGGAGTCCGTCGACGCCAACAAGCAACTGGTCGAGGAGTGGAACAGGGGCCATCCCGACATTCAGGTCGAGTACGTCCAGGGCAGCTGGGACAGCGTGCACGACCAGCTGCTCACCTCCTTCGAGGGCGACGAGGCGCCGGATGTCATCCATGACGCCTCCGACGACCTCGCCGACTTCGCGTACGGTGGCTATCTCGCCGACCTGCGCACACTGCTCCCCGGCCGGCTGGCCGCCGATATCCCGCAGCAGAGCTGGCGGACCGCGACGTTCGGCGACGGTGTCTACGGGGTGCCGTTCCTCCAGGAGCCCCGGGTCCTGATCGCCAACACCAAGATTCTCAAGGCCTCCGGGGTCCGGATCCCGAGCCCCGCGAAGCCCTGGAGCTGGGACGAATTCCGGCAGGTCACCAAGGAGCTGACGGGCAAGGGGGAAGGGAAGGCGGCGTACGGAGTCGCCTGGCCGCTCCGGGAACCGGTCTCCGTCACCCTCAACCTCGGAGTCTCCAGCGGCGGCCGGCTCTTCCACCGTGGCGCCGACGGCAGGGTGACCATCCGTCTCGACGAGGGCGACGAGGTCATGCCCGGCACCATCCGCGACCAGGTCAACACCGATCACAGCGCCGCCCGTACCACGCTCGGCATGGGCGGCTCCGACACCCTTCCCGGGCTGTTCGGCGGCAGGTACGCGATGGTTCCGCTGGGCTTCTCGTACCGTCAGCAGGTCGTCGAGCAGGCCCCGAAGGGTTTCGAGTGGACCGTGCTGCCCGCCCCTGCGGGCAATGACGGGCTCGCCCAGGGTGTGAGCCCGCAGACCCTTTCCGTCGCCGAGGCCAGCCCGCACAAGAAGGCGGCCGTGGAGTTCATCGACTTCCTGCTGCGCCCGGAGAACATGGTGCGCCTGGCGCGGGGGGACTGGATGCTCCCGACCGGCACGGCGGCGCTCGCGGACCCGGCTCTGCACACAGCCGAGAACGGCTGGGCGACCGGCGCCGCTCTCGCGAAGGGGCTGCGCCCGGCGCCCGCCCAGTCGGTGCGCGGCTACCCCGAGTGGAAGGACAAGGTCGCCACACCCGCACTCCAGGAGTACTACAGCGGGGCGATCGGACGGGACGAACTGAAGAAACGCCTGGTCGACGACGGGAATCGGGTCCTGGCGCGCTACCAGCGCTGACCGGACCAGGAAATCCAGCTGCACGAGACGTCTCGTCTCGTCTACGGTGTGGGCATGACGGATACCCGACGTGCCCACATCGCCATGTTCTCCATCGCCGCCCACGGACACGTGAACCCGAGCCTCGAAGTCATCCGGGAACTCGTCGGCCGTGGGCACCGCGTCAGTTATGCCATCCCGCCGTCCTTCGCCGAGAAGGTCGCCGCCACCGGAGCCGAACCGGTGCTCTACACCTCGGTCCTGCCCACCGCGCCGGAGGACTGGGGCACCGAGCCGATCGACCACCTGGAGCCGTTCCTCGACGACGCCGTCCAGGCGCTGCCCCAGCTCATCAAGGCCTTCGACGGGGACGAGCCGGACCTCGTCCTGCACGACATCACCTCCTACCCGGCCCGCGTCCTCGCCCACCGCTGGGGCGTGCCCGCGGTCTCCCTCTCACCCAACCTGGTCGCCTGGGACGGGTACGAGGAGGAGGTCGGCGAGCCGATGACCGCCGAGCTGATGCGCAGTGAACGCGGGCGGGCGTACCGCCAGCGGTTCGCGGACTGGCTCACGGAGAACGGCATCGACCAGCATCCCGATCCGTTCGTCGGCCGACCGCGCCGCTCGGTCGTCCTGATCCCCGAGGTGCTCCAGCCGAACGCGGACCGGGTGGACCGCGAGGTTCACACCTTCGTCGGTGCCTGCCTGGGCGACCGTGCCGACCAGGGGGAGTGGCAGCGGCCCGCGGATGCCGAGAAGGTGCTGCTGGTGTCGCTCGGCTCGGCCTTCACCCAGCAGCCCGGCTTCTACCGCGACTGCATCGAGGCGTTCGGTGACCTGCCCGGCTGGCATGTCGTGCTCCAGATCGGTGCGTTCGTCGACGTCGCCGAACTCGGGCACGTACCCGCGAATGTGGAGGTGTGCTCCTGGGTGCCGCAGCTCTCCGTGCTCGAGCAGGCGGACGCGTTCATCACCCACGCGGGTGCGGGCGGCAGCCAGGAGGGGCTCGCCACCGGCACCCCGATGGTCGCCGTCCCGCAGGCGGTCGACCAGTTCGGCAATGCCGACATGCTGCAGGCGCTGGGCGTCGCCCGTCATCTGCCGATGGACGAGGTGACCCCGGAGGCGCTGCGCACCGCAGTGCTCGCTCTGGCCGGGGACCCGGTGGTGGCGGCGAAGGCGGCGGCGGTACGGGAGCACATGGCGGGGGAGGGCGGCACAAAGCGGGCAGTCGGCCTCATCGAAGCCGAACTGCCCGCCTGAGCAGGGTTTATCGGGACTGTCCGGTGAGCGTGCTGTCCGGGGTCTCCCCCGTGGCCTCAACGGCGGGGGAGGGAATCGCACCAGGGGCCCGGTCGTCGCGCACCCCGTCCGCGACGCCCGACTCGTCGTGTGTCAGGTCCGGCAGCCACCTCAGCCACTTCGGCAGGTACCAGTTGCGTTCGTCGAGCAGCGCCATGACGGCCGGCAGCAACACCCCGCGAATGATCGTCGCGTCGATCAGCACCGCAGCGGCCAATCCCACGCCCATCTGCTTCATGGACTGCATCGACAGCGTGCCGAAGATCGCGAACACCGCGACCATGATGACCGCCGCGCTGGTCACCACGCCTGCCGTTGTCACCACGCCGTGGGCGATCGCGTCCCTGGTGGAACGGCCCTGCAGTCGGGCTTCCCGGATCCGGGACACCACGAACACGTGGTAGTCCATCGAGAGCCCGAAGAGGATCACGAACAGGAAGAGCGGCAGCCAGGAGACGATTGCACCCACCCCTTCCGCACCGACCAGAGAGGCGCCCCAGCCGTGCTGGAAGACCGCGGTCAGGATGCCGTACGCGGCGCCCACCGACAGCAGGTTGAGCACGATGGACGTCACTGCGACCGTCAGTGAACGGAAGCAGAGCAGCATCAACAGGAAGGCGAAGACCACGACGAAGGCGAATACCGGCACCACCGCGCCGACGATCTGGTCGTTGAAGTCCTTCGACCCCGCGACCTGACCGGTGATCGGCGCCTCGACGCCGTCGACCTTGCCGAGCGTGTCCGGGCGCACCTGGTCACGGAGCAGATCCAGGCTCTTGACGGCCCTGCTCTGATCGGATCCACCGACCAGCGGTACGTCGATGACCGCGATGTTCTCCGCGTCGTGCGTCACCATGTCGACCGGGCCCTTGGAGGCGCCCGACGCGACGGCCTGCTCACGGAAGTCGGCGAGCGCCTGACGTACCGGAGCGGCGTTGATGTCGTCGGCCTTCACCACGACCCGGGCCGGGTCGGCGCCGCCGGGGAACGCCGCGTTGAGCCGCTCGTACGTCTGCACGATCGGGAGCGAGCTGCCGAACTCCTGGTCCAGGGTGAGGTTCTGGGTGTGCATGCCGACGGCGGGCAGCGCAACCGCGGCGAGTGCGCCCGCCGCGATCACCAACGCCGTCCAAGGGCGGCGCAGCACCGAGTTGAGTACTGCACGCCACACCCGGCTCTCGCTGCTCGCAGCGCCCGGTTGCACGGCCGACGGGTGCGGGCGGTTGTGGTGAGCGGTCGACTTCCGCCGGCTGCCGGCGGACTGCTTGAGGCGGTTGAGGAACGGCACCCGCCCCTTCTCGACCCGCTCGCCGAGCAGCGAGAGCAGGGCGGGAAGGACCGTCACCGAGCCGACCATCGCGACCGCGACGACCATGAGCGAGGCGAGCCCCATCGCCTCGAACTCGGCGAGACCGGTGAAGAGCATGCCCGCCATCGCGACACAGACCGTCACACCGGAGACGATGATCGCGCGTCCGCTGGTTGCCGCGGCGATCATCAGGGCGGTCCGGGCGTCGCGTCCCTTGGCCCTTTCCTCGCGCTCGCGCCGCAGATAGAAGAGGCAGTAGTCGACACCGACGGCCAGACCGACCAGCAGCATCACCGAGTTCGCCGTCTGGCTCATCGGCTGGAGATGGCTGACCACGCCCATCAGCCCCATCGTCGCGATGATCGCCGTGATGGCCAGAGCCACCGGCAGCAGTGCGGCGACGAGGGCCCCGAACGCGATCAGCAGAATGCCCAGGGCGACCGGTACGGCGGAGAGTTCGGCCCGCTGGAAGTCGTCGCCGAAGGCGTCTTCGAAGGTCTTGCCCATGCTGGCGCTGCCGATCTCCTCGATCACGAGACCGTCGTGCTCGCCCTGGACCTTGCCGACGGCCTTCAGCACCGGTTCGACGCGCGCGCTCGCCGTTTCGGGATCCCCCCGCATCTCGAACTGTACGAGCGCGCTGCGACCGTCCGCCGAGATGCTCTTCGTCGAGTACGGAGACGTCACGGCGGTCACTTCACCGGTGGACTGGACCGCCTTCATCACGGCGTCGACGGCCGAGCGGAACTCCGGTGACGTGGCCTTCACCGAGGGGCTGTCGGCCTGGATGAGCACGGTTTCGCCCGCCGGAGCCTTCAGCCCGGCGTCCTCGGTGATCTGCACGGCCCGGCTCACCTCGCCGGACAACTGGTCGCTCTCCTTCACATCGACCCGGCCGGCCGCCGAGCCGAGTCCCATCGCGAGAACGACGAACAGCACCCACACGGTCACCGCCGCCCATCGGTGCCGTGCGCTCCAGCCGCCGGCCCGGGCGGCGATGCCGCGTACGCGTGGCGCCCCCGTGCGCGCCGAATCCACTGTTCTCATGACGGACCTGCCCCCTCGTGGCCGACGTCGGCTCCCTGCCATCGTCGCTGCTCCGAAGGTAGGGGCGGAACGGAGTTGTCTCGTCATGCTCCCCGGTGAACCTGCGGGGCCGGTTCTCCACCTTGCGGGCCAGAGGATCCCTGAGAGGGGCGGTTCGTGACCCTTACAAGTAAAAGGCTGTCAGGCATCACCCAGGGCTTCGGCATCTCGCTCAGAGCTCCACCATGTTGCTGAGGCGGAGCCTGATGGTGGAACGCCCCCGCAAGCGGCCCCGGTCCTCACGTCCCGGACCACCATGGTGGACGGCGGTCGCCGCGTCGGCGCCCTGCAACGCGACCGAGGGCACGCCGAACAAGCTGCTGAAGGCCGTTGAGCAGCAGGCATCACCGAATCGGCGGCCGCCGTGCCCACCCCACGGGGCGCGGCGGCCGCGCTGCTCGGGCGGACCGTCCTACGGTGTGCCCATGACCACGATGTACGCGGCACCGTTGCGCGGGATCCAGGTGCGCGGCCACCGCATCCACCGTCCCGCTCTCATCAAGGGATCCACCGCCACTACACCGAACCGGAACATCGTCGCCGAACTCGTGGAGATGACACGTGCCTGAGCCGTCGCCCGGTGTCGCCGCGGCCATCGAGGGTGAGCTCAGCCTCCTCGACCCGCTGGTCCGCGCCTCCACCGAACTCCTCGCCCGGGTACTGCACCCGGAGTACCGGGAGATCGACACCACCGGCCGCTGCTGGAACCGTGACGCGATCATCACCCTGCTGATCGCCAACGACGCACCCCGGCCCGGACCGCTCACCGCGTCCCGGATGCAGGGGGTCCACTTGGCCGACGGAGTCGTCCATCTGACCTTCGAGACCGAGTCCAAGGGGCTCCGGGCGCACCGCAGTTCGCTGTGGCGGCTGACCGGCCGGAGCTGGCTGCTCTACTTCCATCAGGCGACCCTCTTCGTCGCCGGGCCCTCCGACGACGAGTGACGGTGCACGAAGGCGCGTGACCGTCCTCGGCCGCGGGTGACGCGCTGCGCACGTGCCGTCCCCCCTGGAGGCGGACCGCCTCAACGGCGAGAGGGCGGCTGTACGGGGTGCCCACACCGGTCGACGACGTGCTGCAGCGCACCGTGAACACGTTCGCGCGTGAGCGGCGGGAGCCGATCGATGTCCGTGGCCGAACGCGCCGCACTGGTCGACACCGCGTCCTGAGCGAGCCGGACATCCGACACGGGTCGCTGTCGCATTTCTTCAATACCGGCGCCGGCGTCCGGCCGTATCGTCCGGTGCATGAAGACCGAGCACGCCCATATGACCGAATGCGCCGCCGAGGCAGCCCGTATCGCCCGTGGCATCAGCGCCGAACAGCTGACCGCGCCGACCACTCCCTGCGGTGACTGGGATCTGCGGGAACTGATCAACCACTGGGTGCTTTACACCTCGCACGGCCTGGAGCACCGCGCTCGGCGCACGCCCCTCCCCGACGAGCTCACCGCCCGTGACTTCACGGCCGACGCCGACTGGGCCGAGCAGTACGCGGCGCAGCTTGACCGGGCCGTCGCCGCCTGGTCGGACCCGGCCGTCTGGGAGGGCGAGATCGACCTGGGCCATGCGTCGTCCCCTGCGGCCGAGATCGCCGCGATGCTCATCGAGGAGACGGCTCTGCACAGTTGGGACGTGGCCCGCGCGACCGGTCAGGAACTCAGGCTCTCCGACGGGGCGGCCGCGTACGTCCTCGGCGTCATCGAGGGGTCCGCCGAGCTCTACCGGCAGTACGGCGGCTTCGCCGACGAGGTCGACGTGCCCGGATCGGCGCCCGTCCTCGCGCGCGCACTGGCCCGCAGCGGACGCGATCCGCAGTGGACCGCCGCCTGAAAGTGGCCCACTGGAAGGGGTGCTGATTGGCCCGTAGTCGTATGCCAATGGCTGGCTACGCTCGGGCCATGACCACTCATCGGAATCACGGTACTGACCGAGCCGTCGTCGACTTCTACTTCGACCCCGCCTGCCCGTTCGCCTGGATCACCTCCCGCTGGATGCTGGAGGTGGAGCAGCAGCGTGACATCGAGCTCCGCTTCCACGTCATGAGCCTCCATCTGCACAACACCGGCAATGAACTGCCCGACTGGTACCGGGAACTGGTCGACAAGTCGATCGGCCCGGTACGGGTCGCGGTCGCCGCGGCGGCCGAGCACGGCGACGGCGTGCTCCGGGACCTCTACACCGCCTTCGGCACCCGCATCCACCAGCAGAAGAACGAGGACTTCGACGAGGTGATCGCCGAATCCCTCGCCGAGCTCGGCCTGCCCGCCGCGCTCGCCGGTGCCGCGCACGCGGACACCTACGACGAAGCGCTGCGGCGCAGCCATGACGCGGGCAAGGACCCGGAGGCGGACGGCTATGTCGGCACGCCGACGATCCATGTCGACGGCACAGTGTGGTTCGGCCCGGTGCTGCGCGCCGCCCCGCGCGGCGAGGAGGCGGGCAGGCTCTTCGACAGCTTCCGGGTGCTGGCCGGTTACCCGGACTTCTTCGAGCTCAAGCGCACCCGCACCGGCAGCCTCGACGTCGGCTGACCGCCGCGCCCCTCCGGCGCCGCGGGGGCGCTCCTCATGGCGCTCCGGACGCGGAGCCCGCCTGCATCCGCATCGGTGGGCTCCCCGAGGACGGCGGCCCCTTCACCGTCACCGCGGCCGGCGCGCAGGGGACCGGTGCCCCGTCCCTCCCCTCGGCCGCGTACACGGTCACCGTCGCCGCTGTCACCGCGGCGGGCGCCGGACCGGCGGTCACGGTCAGGGCGACGGCCAAGGCCGGGCGGACCGAGACGGCCGGACGTGTGGCCCGCGCCGGTGTCAGGCGGTGAGCGCCGCCACGCGCGGCACACACGCCTCGTCGTAGCGGCGCAGCAGCAGCCGCGCCAACTCCCGCGAAGGACCGAGCACCTCGGCCAGTACATCCGCCCCCGCCTCCCGGGCGCCCGCGGCGATACGGTCGGGGAGGCGGCCGGGCGCGATGACGTACGGGGCCACGGCGACACGACGGACACCGGATGCCCGCAGGGCCCGTACCGCGTCCTCGGCGGGGGGATGGCCCCCAGGCGATGCAGCGGAGGCGAACGCAGGCCGCACGGCGCACCAACCGGTGTGCCGCAGCTCCCGCGCGATTTCAGCGATCACTGCGATCGCCTCCGGGTCTGTGGAGCCCGCCGAGGCCAGGACGAGCCCGGTCGAGCCTCGGTCGCCGGGGGAGACCCCGGCTTGGTGCAGCCGCCGTTCCAGGGCGGAGTTCAGCAGCGGCGAAGGGCCGAGCACCTCCGCCTGCCGGATCCGCAGCCGCGGCAGCCGGGTCTGTGCCTCGTGCAGTACGGCGGGGATGTCGGTCTTGGCGTGGAAGGCCCGGGTCAACAGCAGCGGCAGGGCCACCACCTCGCCGACGCCTTGCGCGGCCAGCCGCTCCAGCACCCGCGGCACGGACGGGGCGTTGAACTCCAGGAAGCCGGTCTCCACGCACAGTCCGGGGCGCAGCGCCCGGACCCGCGCGGTGAGCGCGTGCACGGTCGCCGCGTGCCGCGGATCGCGGCTGCCGTGGGCGATGACGAGAAGAACGGGGGAAGCCATGACGGTACTCGGTTCCTGGATCGGTTTCGTGGTTCAGCGACTGACGAGGAGGCCGCGGCTGCGCAGCACCCACCGCTCCAGGGGGCTGAAGATCAGCAGGTCGATGGCGATGCCGACGATCAGGATCAGGAAGATGGCGAGGAACACCATCGACATGCTGCTGGTCTCGCGGCCCTGCTCCAGCAACTGCCCCAGGCCCACGCCCAGATCGGGCGACGAGGCGATGATCTCGGCGGCCATCAGCGAGCGCCAGGAGAACGCCCAGCCCTGCTTCAGCCCCGCCAGATAGCCGGGCAGCGAGGCGGGCAGCACGATGTGCCAGGTGCCGCGCAGCCCGGTGGCGCCCAGCGTCTGCCCGGCCCGCAGGTGCAGCGGCGGGATCCGGTCGACACCGGCGACGAGACCGTTGGCGATCGACGGGACGGCGCCCAGCAGGATCACCGCGTACATCATCGTGTCGTCGAGCCCCAGCCAGATCACCGCGGGCGGCACCCACGCCACCGACGGCAGCGACTGGAGACCGGAGAGCACCGGGCCGATTGCCGCGCGCACCACCTTCACGCGCGCCACCAGCAGCCCGAGCGGGGTACCGATGACGAGCGCCAGCAGGAAGCCGAGCAGGCCGCGCGAGACGCTCGTCCAGATGTAGCCGAGCAGGGTGCCCTGCGCCCAGGCGTTGGTCACCTCGTCCCAGACCTGGGACGGCGACGGCAGCTTGTAGTCGTCGGTGACCTTCGCCCAGATGAGGATCTGCCAGACGATGAGTACCAGCGCGACGGCCACGACCGGCGGCAGGACCTTCTGCACCAGCACCTGGCGTACCGGAGTCCGGCTCACCCGCACCGCGTCGAGCGCGTCGAGCCCCGCCTCCAGCCCGGCCAGGTCCTGGGCGGCGTCCTTGACGGTGCCGGACGCGGCGGTGCTGTCCTCGGTGGTGGTGTCAGTGCTGGCCATGTCGGCGGATCTCCCCACGCAGTTGTTCGGTGATCTCGACGGACAGCTCTGCCACCGCGGTGTCCTCGATGCGGCGCGGCTGGTCGATGTCGACGGCCCACTCGCGGGCGATCCGGCCCGGCCGCGACGACAGCAGGACGACCCGCTCGGCGAGCCGGACCGCTTCCCGCACGTTGTGCGTGACGAAGAGGACCGAGACGTTCGTCTCGCGCCAGATCCGGGTCAGCTCGTCGTGCAGAACATCCCGGGTGATGGCGTCGAGAGCGGCGAACGGCTCGTCCATCAGCAGCAGTTGACTGTCCTGGGCGAGCGCGCGGGCCATCGCCACCCGCTGGCGCATGCCACCCGAGAGTTCGTGCACCCGCTTTCCGTACGCCCCGCCGAGCCGTACGAGTTCGAGCAGCCGCTCCGCCTCCGCGCGGCGGTCGGACTTGGGTACCCCGCGCAATCGCAGCGCGAGCTCGATGTTCTTGCCCGCGGTCAGCCACGGGAAGAGGGCGTGCTCCTGGAACATCAGGGCCGGCCGCCCGCCGGAGGTCTCGATGGACCCCGCGGTCGGGCGGTCGAGTCCGGCCACCAGGTTGAGCAGCGTCGATTTGCCGCACCCGGAAGCTCCCAGGAGGGTGACGAACTCGCCGGGAGCGACATCGAGCGTGATGTCGTCCAGGACGAGCTGCGGCCCCTCCGGCCCGCCGAAGGACTTCGAGACGTGGTCGATACGGGCAGCGTGCCCGACCGCCGTACGGTCCTCGGCCTTGGTGAGCGTGGTCATCGCCATGGTCGTCACCTCCTGGGAGATCCTGGAACGGTCGGGGGTTACTTGACGCCGAGTCCGGCGTCGGAGACCTCGGGCTTGCCCGCGGCCTTGAGGATCTTGTTCAGCGGCTTCAGGTCGTAGATGCCCGTCAGATCCGTCTGCTCCAGCAGGCCCGCCTTCACCGCGTGCTCGGCCTCCGTGTCGAGCGTTGCGGCCAGCGGGTCATCGGTGAACCGGATCGACTTCCACGCCGGGTCGAGGACCTCGGCCGGCAACTCCTTGCCGGACAGCTCCTTGAGCGCGGTGTTGGCGGAAGCCTTCGCCTTGTCCGGGTGGGCGTTGATCCACTCGTTGGTGTTGACCGAACCGCGCAGCACCGCCTCGACGACGTCCGGGTGTTCCGTGAGGAATTTCTGCGACACGATGATGTTCGTGATCACGAACTTGTTGTCCGGCCAGAGCGTCGACTCGTCGAGGAGCACCTTCGCGCCCTGCGCGACCAGCTTGGAGGCGGTCGGCTCGGGGACCCAGGCGCCGTCGACGGAACCGGCCTTGTAGGCGTCCGGGGTCACCTTGTTGTCCGTGCGGACCACGGAGACGTCGCCCTTGCCGCTCTGGGCGTCGACCTTCCACCCCTTCTCGGAGATCCAGTTGAGGAAGGCCACGTCCTGGGTGTTGCCGAGCTGCGGGGTGGCGATCCTCTTGCCCCTGAGGTCGTCCAGGGTCTTGATCTTCTTCGGGTTGACGACCAGCTTCACGCCGCCGGACGCCGCACCGCCGATGATCCGCAGGCTCTTGCCCCTGGACTTGGTGAAGCCGTTGATGGAAGGGGAGGGGCCGATGAAGCCGATGTCGATCGAACCGGCGTTGAGCGCCTCGATCTCGGACGGGCCCGCGTTGAACGTCGACGGCTTGACCGTGGTGCCCCCGAGCTCCTTGGCGATGATGCCTTCCCGGATGCCGATCAGGGCGGTGGCGTGCGTGAGGTTCGGGAAGTAGCCGATCTTCACGGTGTCCGTGGAGAGCTTCTTGCCGTCGGCGGAGACGTTCGCCTTCTTGGCGTCGTCGTCCTTCGCCGCGGAGCCGTAGCCGCAGGCGGTGAGCGCCACGGCGAGCAGCGGCAGAGCGGCGGCTGCGGCGAGGCTGCGGCGCAGGGGGAAACGGGTGGCAGGCACGGGAGGCGTTCCTCTCGTTGGCCCGGTGCCCACGTCCCTCGACGGTTAGGGGGACGCGGCCGGGCAGTCGGCATGTCTTCGTCTGAACTGGCGGTACCGGAGGTGCGGTTGGTGCAAGCGGGCGCGCAGGCAGTGCGCGTACGTCATCGCGCACATCGCGCAACCCCGCCCTGGCCGCTGCCGAGGGCGCCGCTGCCGATCCGGCCGCCCTCCTTCGCGAACGTCGCGTAGATGTCGACAACCATCAGAAGTCCCATTCGGCGTCGTCGGCGGCCGGGGCCTCGGTCTCGGCGGCGAACGAGGCGCCCGCCATGCCGGCCGTCAGCGTGGTGCCGTCCGCCGGGTCGATCAGCAGGAACGAGCCGGTGCGCCGGGAGTCCGCGTACGCGTCCAGCGCGAGCGGCTCCGCGGTACGGACGACGATCCGGCCGATGTCGTTGGCGACGAGCTGTCCGGGCGCCGGGTGCTGCGAGAGGTCGTCCAGCGTCAGCCGTGACGGGATGTCCTTGACGATCGCCTTGACCGTGCGGGTGGTGTGCTTGAGCAGCACCCGCTGGCCGACCACGAGCGGCTGGTCCGCGACGTGGCAGACGGTCGCCTCGACGTCCTGGGTGACCGCCGGCGCGTCGTCGGCCGGTGCGATGAGGTCACCGCGCGAGACGTCGATGTCGTCGGCGAGCCGGACGGTCACCGACTGGGGCGCCCAGGCGATGTCCACGCTCTCGCCGAGCGCGTCGATCCCGGCGATCGTCGACGTGCGGCCCGAGGGCAGGACCGTGACGGCCTCACCCACGCGGAACGCGCCGGCGGCGATCTGGCCCGCGTAGCCCCGGTAGTCGGGGTGCTCGGCGGTCTGCGGCCGGATCACGTACTGGACGGGGAAGCGGGCGTGGCAGCCGGTGAGGTCGTGGCTGACCGGCACCGTCTCCAGGTGTTCGAGGACCGTCGGGCCGCCGTACCAGTCCATGTGCGCGGACGGCTCCACGACGTTGTCACCGGCGAGCGCGGAGATCGGGATCGCGGAGATCTCCGGGACGCCGAGCGAGGCGGCGTATGCGGTGAACTCCTCGGCGATGGCGGCGAATACGGGCTCCGCGTAGTCGACCAGGTCCATCTTGTTGACGGCCAGGACCAAGTGCGGCACCCGCAGCAGCGCGGCGACGGCGGCGTGCCGGCGGGTCTGCTCGACGACACCGTTGCGGGCGTCCACCAGGACGACGGCCAGCTCGGCCGTCGAGGCCCCCGTCACCATGTTCCGGGTGTACTGCACGTGCCCCGGGGTGTCGGCCAGGATGAACCGGCGGCGCGGCGTGGCGAAATAGCGGTAGGCGACATCGATGGTGATGCCCTGCTCGCGCTCGGCCCGCAGCCCGTCGGTCAGCAGCGCCAGGTCCGGCGTCTGCTGGCCCCGGCTGCGCGACGCGTGCTCGACGGCCTCCAGCTGGTCGGTGAGGACCGACTTGGAGTCGTGCAGAAGGCGTCCGACGAGGGTGGACTTGCCGTCGTCGACGGACCCCGCGGTGGCGAACCGCAGCTGGGTCGTGGTCGACAGCTCCGTGGAGATTGTGCTCATTTAGAAGTACCCCTCGCGCTTACGGTCTTCCATCGCGGCCTCGGACATCTTGTCGTCGGCGCGCGTCGCACCCCGCTCGGTGAGCCGGGAGGCGGCGATCTCGGTGATCACGGCGGCGAGCGTCGTGGCGTCCGAGTCGACCGCGCCGGTGCAGGACATGTCGCCGACGGTGCGGTAGCGCACCTGCCGGGTCTCGACCCGCTCGCCCTCCTTGGGGCCGCCCCAGTCACCGGCGGTCAGCCACATCCCGGAGCGGTTGAAGACTTCCCGCTCGTGGGCGAAGTAGATCTCCGGAAGCTCGATGCCCTCGCGCTCGATGTACTGCCAGACGTCGAGCTCGGTCCAGTTGGAGATCGGGAAGACCCGGACGTGCTCGCCGGGGGCGTGGCGGCCGTTGTACAGCTGCCACAGCTCGGGGCGCTGGCGGCGGGGGTCCCACTGGGAGAACTCGTCGCGCAGCGAGAAGACCCGCTCCTTGGCGCGCGCCTTCTCCTCGTCGCGGCGGCCGCCGCCGAACACGGCGTCGAAGCGGTGCTCCTGGATCGCCTCGGTCAGCGGAATGGTCTGCAGCGGGTTGCGGGTGCCGTCGGGGCGCTCGCGAAGCTTCCTGGCGTCGATGTACTCCTGCACGGAGGCGACATGCAGTCGCAGCCCGTGCTCGGCGACCGTGCGGTCGCGGTAGTCGAGGACCTCGGGGAAGTTGTGCCCGGTGTCGACGTGCAGCAGCGTGAACGGCACCGGCGCCGGCGCGAACGCCTTCAGCGCCAGGTGCAGCATCACGATCGAGTCCTTGCCGCCGGAGAACAGGATCACCGGCCGCTCGAACTCTCCCGCCACCTCACGGAAGATGTGCACCGCCTCGGACTCCAGGGAGTCCAGGTGGCTGAGTGCGTACGGATTGTCGGTGCCTTCCGACACAGCCGCGACGGTCGTCACGCTGCACCCCTCTCGCTGAGCAGCGCGTACAGCTCCGCCGCGGACTCCTGCACGGTCTGCTGGTGCGACTCGATCCGCAGGTCCGGCGACTCGGGCGCCTCGTACGGGTCGTCGACCCCGGTGAGCCCGCTGATCTCGCCCGCCGCCTGCTTGGCGTAGAGCCCCTTCACATCGCGTACGGAGCACACCTCGACCGGAGTCGCGACATGCACCTCCAGATACGCGGTGCCCTCGGCCTGGTGACGCTTGCGTACCGCGTCCCGGCTGTCCGCGTACGGGGCGATGACCGGGACCAGCACCTTCACGCCGTTGGCCGCCAGCAGTTCGGCGACGAAGCCGATCCGCTGGACGTTGGTGTGCCGGTCCTCGCGGGAGAAGCCCAGACCGGCGGAGAGGAACTCCCGGATCTCGTCGCCGTCGAGCACCTCCACCCGGTGGCCCTCGCCGCGCAGCCGCCCGGCCAGTTCGTACGCGATGGTGGTCTTGCCCGCGCTCGGCAGACCGGTCAGCCAGATGGTGGCTCCCGTCTCCGTCACGCTCATCGAACTCTCCTGATCAGTCGTCATCACTCGTGCAGCCCGCACTCGGTCTTGCCCCGCCCGGCCCACCGGCCGGCGCGCGCGTCCTCGCTCTCCAGCACCCGGCGGGTGCAGGGCGCGCAGCCCACGGAGGCGTAACCGTCCATCAGCAGCGGGTTGGTGAGGACTCCGTGCTCCGCGATGTACGCGTCGACGTCGTCCTGCGTCCAGCGGGCGATCGGCGAGATCTTGACCTTCTGCCGCTTCTCGTCCCAGCCGACGACCGGGGTGTTCGCGCGGGTCGGGGACTCGTCGCGGCGCAGCCCGGTCGCCCAGGCCGCATACGGCGTCAGGCCCTCCTCGAGGGGCTTGACCTTGCGCAGCTTGCAGCACAGGTCGGGGTCCCGGTCGTGCAGCTTCGGCCCGTACTCGGCGTCCTGCTCGGCCACCGTCTGCCGCGGGGTCAGCGTGATGACGTTGACGTCCATCACGGCCTCGACGGCGTCACGCGTGCCGATCGTCTCCTCGAAGTGGTAACCGGTGTCGAGGAAGACCACGTCGACGCCCGGGAGGGCGCGGGACGCGAGGTGTGCCACGACCGCGTCCTCCATCGAGGAGGTGACGCAGAACCGCTTGCCGAAGGTGTCGGCGGCCCACTGCAGGATCTCCGGCGCGGAGGCGTCCTCGAGTTCCCGGCCGGCTCGCTCGGCCAGCTCCCTGAGCTCCTCGGCCCCGAGCTGTCCGTTCTGCTGAATATCCGTCATATCCCGTCCTGTTCAACGTCGTTGCGCTGCAGTCCTCGGGTCAGCAGGCCCAGGAACTTGAGCTGGAACGCTCGGTTGCAGGAAGCGCATTCCCAGGCACCGTGCCCGGTCTCGTGCGGGCGCAGGTCCTCGTCGCCGCAGTACGGGCAGTAGAACGGTGCGGCGCGCTCGCTCATGACAGCGACTCCGCACTGGCCCGCGCCGCCCAGGTCGCGAACCGCTCGCCGTCCTCGCGCTCCGCCTGGAACCGGCCCAGCACCCGCTCGACGTAGTCGGGCAGCTCGGCGGAAGTGACCTTCAGGCCACGGACCTTGCGGCCGAAGCCGGCCTCCAGGCCCAGTGCGCCACCGAGGTGCACCTGGTATCCCTCGACCTGGTTGCCGTCGGCGTCCAGGACGAGCTGGCCCTTGAGACCGATGTCCGCGGTCTGGATGCGGGCGCAGGCATTGGGGCAGCCGTTGATGTTGATGGTGAGCGGTTCGTCGAACTCCGGCATGCGGCGCTCCAGTTCGTCGATCAGCGAGGCACCGCGTGCCTTCGTCTCGACGATCGCCAGCTTGCAGAACTCGATGCCGGTGCAGGCCATCGTGCCGCGGCGGAAGGGTGAGGGCCTCACCTGGAAGTCGAGCGCCTCGAGTCCCGTGACCAGGGAGTCCACCTGGTCCTGCTCGACGTCGAGGATGAGCATCTTCTGCTCGACGGTGGTGCGCAGCCGGTCCGAGCCGTGCGTGGCCGCCAGGTCGGCGATCTTGGCCAGCGTGGAGCCGTCCACCCGGCCGACCCGGGGCGCGAACCCGACGTAGAAACGGCCGTCCTGCTGCTGGTGGACACCCACGTGGTCGCGCCAGCGGCTGCTCGGCTGCTCGGGGGCGGGCCCGTCGATCAGCGGGCGCTTCAGGTACTCGTCCTCCAGTACCTGGCGGAACTTCGCCGGGCCCCAGTCGGCCATCAGGAACTTCAGCCGGGCGCGGGTGCGCAGCCGCCGGTAGCCGTAGTCACGGAAGATCCCCACCACACCGGCCCAGACGTCCGGGACATCGTCCAGCGGTACCCAGGCGCCCAGTCGTTCGGCGAGCCGCGGGTTGGTGGAGAGCCCGCCACCCACCCAGACGTCGAAACCCGGACCGTGCTCGGGGTGGACCACGCCGACGAACGCGATGTCGTTGATCTCGTGGACCACGTCCTGCACCGGGGAGCCGGAGATCGCGGTCTTGAACTTGCGCGGCAGGTTGGAGAATTCCTTGTTGCCGATGTAGCGGTCGTGGATCTCGTCGACCGCGGGCGTGCCGTCGATGATCTCGTCGGCGGCGATTCCCGCCACCGGCGAGCCGATGATCACACGCGGGCAGTCGCCGCACGCCTCGGTGGTGGAGAGCCCGACGGCCTCCAGCTTCTCCCAGATCGCCGGGACGTCCTCGATGCGGATCCAGTGCAGCTGGATGTTCTGCCGGTCGGTGATGTCCGCGGTGCCGCGCGCGTACTCCTGCGAGATCTCGCCGATGACGCGCAGCTGCGCGGTGGTCAGCCGGCCGCCGTCGATCCGGACCCGCAGCATGAAGTACGTGTCGTCCAGCTCCTCGGGCTCCAGGATCGCGGTCTTGCCCCCGTCGATCCCGGGCTTGCGCTGGGTGTAGAGACCCCACCAGCGCATGCGCCCACGAAGATCGCTGGGGTCGATCGAGTCGAATCCGCGCTTGGAGTAGATCGTCTCAATGCGTGTCCGCACATTGAGACCGTCATCGTCCTTCTTGAACTGCTCATTGCCGTTGAGCGGAGTGTGGTGTCCCACGGCCCACTGGCCCTCGCCACGGTGGCGCCCGGCCTTGCGGCGGGGCGTGGTGGTCGCAGGCTGTTCCGGGGTGGAGGCCATGACAATACGTCCTTCGGGACTGCGGGAGGGCGGCTCTGAACTGCACACTCGCGCTGAGGCGCGGCGGTGCGCAGGAGGTGCAGAGAAAGGGGGGAACGCGGCGGGTGCTGGGACTCTCAGCTCGCCGGACAGATGGCGCTGGACATGCGGCCGAGGTCGACGTGGCGTCGACTCACCAAGGCAATCCCAGTTCCAGGCATGACGGAAGCCTGTCACGCGCGTCTCGGGACAGTCCACCACTATCCATGATGTGGACGAGACTGTCCCGAACGGTGAGATGGTGTGGTACCGGTCACGCTGCGGCGAGCTCGTTCGGATCCGTATGAGCCGTTAGCTCCCGGTATGTACGTACGGAGGTCCGGTCGGATCGCCGCCTCCGGGTAATCGCACATGCCCGGCGGACACGCGGCGACCCGGCGCTGCGCCTCGCGCGGCGGGGCGCCACAGGCGGTCCCGGTTCGGGGACGGCCTCGCGGCGCGCGAGGCGCTGGCCCGACTTCTAGTGCCCCTCCCGGCAAGCTTTGCCCCGTCGCGCCGCCCAGCACGCCCGCTCGCCGCGTTGGCCAAAAGCCCTGGTAGCTCCTTCCCCAAGCTCTCAGCTTCGTTCGAGCAGGGGAGACCCCATCCAAGGACTTCCGGCCGCCTTGCGATCGCACGCACTGGACGACGCTCCTCACGGGGCAACCATTGCCGGTCACGGCACTAGGGCGTGTTTCGAAAGTCCCGCCTGCCTGGCGGCGTCTGGCACGCACGCTCGCTGCGTTGTCGGGGTCGCCCCGATACGCCCAGTATCGGGG
>NZ_JBEZKL010000128.1:0-21255 GCF_040704695.1 Streptomyces sp. NPDC048411 | reverse complement strand
GGTTGAGGTTTTTCCTGTGGTGTGCTCTCCGATCGGGGGGGGGGCGGGGGGCCCGCGGGGCGCGCCCCCCGGCAGTGCGATCAGACCTAGTCGTCGCCGGCGTACGCATGCCAGTCGTGTTCCCCGTACGCACCGTAGTGGCGGGTGAAGGACAGCTTGCCGAGCAGCTTGGCGATCATGATGCACTCCTCTCGCCTGTCTGAGCCCTCGCAGCCGAGGGTTCAGCAAAGAAGTTCCCGCCAGCAGACACATATGCCATACTTCCACACTTGCCATATGTGTCATATACAGAGCATCAGCCGCACGCATGGATATAAGGCACGCGCTTGCGGGCTGGGCCCGCAGCCAGTCAACGTCGCCCCGGTGCTGGAGGTCAGTGCCGCCCCGGCCGCGAGGTGAACCGCCCCGGTTCGAGTAGAGGCTCGATTTCACGAAGGATCGAGTCATGGCACGACCTTCCCGTTACCGTTCCTCAAGACTGAGCGGGAGTGAGTCCTGTTGCCAGGACCCGTGCTCAGCCGGACGCCCCGAACGGTGTTGGGCGTCCTGGTTCCCCGCGTTCTCGCCACACCCGGCGTCAGCGCATCGTGTGCGTGGTCCGGGGATGCGGGGGAGGGGTCCCTCACGCCCTGGGATACCCGAGTGGGCCTGGACGGTCCGATGCCCCGCACGATCGCTCTGGTCGTGCGGGGGCGGTGCCATCCGTCGCCGGATCGGGTGCCCCAGGGCGCGCCTTCCGATCGCCACCGCTGCCGCGTGATGGCGAGTGGTCTTCCTGGTCTTGCTGGTGAGGGGCTTCTGCCAGTGCTGGGCGCCCCATCTGGAGGTGTAGGCCGGGTCCACGGCGACGACGGTGATACCGAGCTCGACTGCCATTGATACGAGCCGTGCCCGCAGCTGGGACACGGGCATGCCGGAGATCAGCTTGCGAAACCGCTTCCTGTGGCCGTGCTTCTCGCGGGTCTTCTCCGCTGCGAAATCCAGGTCCTCGATCGCAATGGACAGGCCGCGCCGTGCGGCCCAGTGCAGGAGGCGGATGATCGCGTGCCGGACCTGGGCGTCGCGGTGGTCCGCGCTGCCGGACAGGTCGTAGTCGAATCGTCGCGGCTGGCCGACCGGGTTGCCGTGCTTGTCCAGCCGCCAGGCCGCCAGGTGGTCGGCGTTGGTGTCCACGCCGATCAGCCCACCAGCGCGGGCCGTCTCCAGCGGAACCGTCTTGACCGGCGGGATCGCCCACGACGCAGTGAGGTACCAGCGCCCGCGAATGGCGTCTTCGTGGATGCGGTAGGCCACAGCCCGGTTCGCCTCGACACGGTCGCGCCACTGCTCGCCCCGGTGCGGAAACGACACTCTCGCGGCGAGCACGTACCGGCCGTGCTTTGCGTTGGCCAGATGCTCCAGCGGCGCGGGCAGCTTGAGGGAGACCTCTCCGGCGGGTGTGACGTGGATGGTTTCGTTGCCGTAGCGCTTCCCGGACTCGCCGTCCGCGGCGAGGAACCGGCGCTCGGCCTCCCAGCGCTGCCGCCACTCCTGCTCGGTCAACTGGGCAGCGGCCAGGTTGCGGCGGTTGTTGATCAGCCGTTTACCGCCGCGCACGCGGCCGCTTTGCAGGCGGTGACCGAGAAGCTCGGCATCGGCTCCCGCGAGACACTGCGGAACTGGGTGAAGCAGCACGAGATCGACGCGGGGACACGACCGGGGACGACGACGGAGGTGTCCGCCCAGCTCAAGGCGCTGAAGAAGGAGAACGTCGAACTGAAGCGGGCCAACGAGCCCCTGAAGGCCGCGGCAAGTTTCTTCGTGGCCGAGCTCGACCGGCCACACACGCTCGTAGCGCTCATTGACGAGCACCGGGACCGCTTCGGCGGCGTCGAACCGATCTGCAGAACCCTCACCGAGCACGACTGCAAGATCACCCCCTCGACGTACTACGCCCACAAGAAACGCCTCGAAACCCGCCCCGATCACCATCGGGACAAACGCGGTGAAGTCGCCGCCTCACACGGCAGCGATCACCGCTGAAGAATCGAGGGTTCGGTGTCACGCTCCGGCTCCTGCGTGGGAAAGAGCAGGTCCATCGCCTTGGGAATCCGACACGGCACCCGCGGTACCAGCGAGGCCGGGAACCCCAGCGGTGGTCCGCTGGGGTTCCCGGCAGGAGCTTCCGCCTGGTTCAGGCGGCCTTCGCCCGGAGCGACCGGCTGAACCGGCGCACCAGCGGAGCCTCGATTACGGAGTAGAGCACCCAGGACAGCACGACTGTGCCGACGGCCGCCCCGACCAGGATCGAGATGCCGGCCGCGTTGGAGTACATCTCCGTGCCCAGTGCCTTCCGGAGCCAGGACAGCACCGTGTAGTGCAGCAGGTAGAAGGCGAAGGAGATTTCGCCGAGCCACACCATCGTGCGGTTGCGGAACAGGGTGAAGCGGCCCTCGATGTCCGCGGTCGCCGCGGCCGCGATCAGCAGCACGATCGGGATGATCATTGTGGCGCGCTGACCGTAGAGGAAGGGCACGTGGAAGGTGAGCCAGTACCCGCCGGCCAGCAGCAGGAACGACGGGATCATGCCGATGTTGCGCCAGCGCCCGTGCTTGACCGCGAGCGCCACCAGGATACCGAGGGCGAAGTCGAACATCCGGACCGGGGGCAGCACATAGCTGAACCAGTTCGCCGAGACCGAGAGGTTCTGGCCGCTGGGCACCAGCGGGGTCTTCGGGAACAGGGCGTACGCCACCGCAGGGGTGGCCCATACCGCGGCGATCGCCCCGATGATCCAGTACTTCAAGTGGCGCGGGTCCACGCGTCGGAGGACCGCCAGCAGCAGCGGGAAGCTCAGATAGAAGATCGCCTCCACGGCCAGCGACCAACTCGGCGAGTTCACGCTGAAGTTGGTGAAGTAGCTGGGCACCCAGACCTGGACCATGAACAGGTTGGCGACGGCCACGTGAGTCGGGGTGGAGGCGCTGGCGAACACCACCATGGCGAACACCCAGGTGACCACGTAGTTCGGGTAGATCTTGACGAACCTGCGCCGCCAGAATTCCGTCGCAGTGTCCGTGTCCCGCGCCGACCAGGTCAGCACGAACCCGCTGAGCACGAAGAAGAACGCTACGCCGAGCCCGCCGGCCTGGTCGAACCAGCGCGAGAGGCGGAACTCGGTGCGGTCGTCGGCCAGCAGCCGCAGCGACGGTATCGGCATGGAGGCGTGGACGGCGAACACGGCCAGCGCGGCGGGGAACCGCAGGCCGGTGAGGGACGGCAGCCGGGGTACACGGGCGGGCTGCGGTTCGGCGGCCGCACTGTTCGCGCCGGCGGGACGGCTCTCTCTGACCGGCGCCGAGCCGGTCAGTACTTCGTCAGTGGCCATGGGAAGTCCGTTCTCGGAGGCGGTCCTGCAGCAATCTGGACCTGCAGGTGGGAGCGGCGACGGGACTATCGAGCGGCCTTCCAGCGCTGCGTCCAGCGTCTGCGGCCCGGTCCCGGGAGTTGCAACGCTTTTGTACAGTCGCGCGCTCGCGGCTTACTCAACCCGGATGCACCGGCCTGATTCCCGAGTGATCGTTAGCCTCGGCGTTTCGGTTGCGGCGGGTCCAGCTGGTGGTCCAGAACGCGAAAGTGCCTTCTGAACTGGGACGATGAACCTTGTCGAGGGGTTCTGTCATACCAGGCGGAAGGCACTTTCTGCGTGCAGGGTATCGGTTCGCGTCCCAGGCTCTATGTCAGTGCTGACGGGTCGGGGGTGGTGGGGCATGCCGGGGCACGGCTGCTGGCGGATCCCGCCGACGCGACCGGGCTGACAGGTGCGTTCTCCACCGCGCTTGCCCCGCTGCGGCCACGTGGCACGGGGCATGACCCAGGCCGCATCGCCACCGATCTTGCGGTGATGCTCGCCGACGGCGGCGAGACCATCACGGACCTGGCCGTGCTGCGAGACCAGGGCGAAGTGTTCGGCCCGGTGGCCTCCACGCCCACGGCCTGGCGGCTGCTCGCCGGCATCGACGATGCCGTACTGGCCCGGCTGCGGTCGGCCCGCGCCGCTGCGCGGGAGACGGCATGGCTGCAGGCGGCCGAGACCGGTGAAGGCGTACCTGCCGCGCGGGCCGGCGGCCGTGAACTTCCCGGTCTGATCCTGGACATCGACGCAAACAGTGCAGCAAACCGGCAGCAGCTCGCAACCCCTTCCAGGCGCGTCCCTGGCGGGCGGCGCTAGCTGAGCCGATCCCGGGCCGCGACCGATGAACCCATGCGTCTGCAGGGCGATGGACAGCGCCGCCCGCCAGGGATGACCGAACAGGTGACGCTGGTCCGGCGCGTTCTCCTTGATCTCCCGCCTCACTCAACGTGATGCTAAAAGGGTGGCGTGGACGCTTTTGACACACGGATCTTCCTGCGGCCCGTGCCGAGCCGGGTGAGGACGCCGGGCGGTGCCGCTGCGCGCTCGGCATCCCACACCAGATCGCCGACCTGCGGTGTATGCGCGTTCATGCGCACCGCTGCCGGATGACGTCTGCCAGCCGGACCGCGACATCGCATCGCGGCTGCTAAGAGGAGCTCACAAAATGGGCGCCCGACTCGCGGCGTCTGGCACGCACGCTCGCCGCGTTGCCGAAATGCCCTAGTAGCTCCTTCCCCAAGCTCTCAGCTTCGTTCGAGCAGGGGGGACCCCATCCGAGGACTTTCCGGCGCCTTGCGATCGCACGCACCAGACGCCGCGCGCTGATCGGACTCCCATTTTGTGAGCTCATCCAAGGGATAGGCCCCGGCCGGAGCCTCGCTCGTCCGCCCCGACGGCTTCGTCGGCTGGCGTAGCCGCGGTGGAGTGCCCGATCCCGCGGCCGAGCCCAGCCGGGCACTGACCGGGCTCCTCGCCCGCGGACATTTCGATCGAGACCTTCCTCGATGTCAAGCACATGATGAGCAGGAGGTAAGCCCATGACTGAAGCAACTGGCAGGGTGGTATTGGTGACAGGGGCCAGCAGCGGAATCGGTGCGGCCACCGCGCGCCTTCTGGCCGCGCAAGGGATGCGCGTGGTGGTCAACTACCTCCGCAGCAGCACGGCAGCCGAGGAGGTCGTGGCCGACATCGAGGCCGCAGGCGGCCAGGCCGTGGCCGTGCAGGCCGACGTGCGCGAGGCAGCGGCGATCGAGAGCATGATCGAGCAGGTCCAGGCGACATGGGGCGGCATCGACGTGCTCGTACACAACGCGCTCATCCCGTATGCGGTCAAGTCGTTCCAGGACATGACGTGGGAAGAACTGGGAGGCAAGCTCGACGCCGAGATGCACGCGGCGTTCGCGGTCACCAAAGCCGTCGTGCCCGCCATGACCGAACAGGGCTGGGGACGCATCATCTATCTCAGTACCGGCCTCAGCCGCCGGCCCCGGGAGAACATGATCGCAGTGGGCACGTCCAAGGCCGCGCTGGAACAGTTCGCCCGGTACCTCGCCCAGGAATTGGGCCCGCGGGGCATCACGGTCAACGTCGTTGCGCCCGGCCCGGTGGAGGACACGCGCATGGCGGATGCGCTCGACGAAGAGCTCAAGCAGCGGCAGGTGGCCGCTACCCCCCTGGGCCGCCTGGCACACCCGGGGGACGTCGCCCAAGCGGTCGCCTTCTACGCCGGCGAGGACAACGCCTTCATGACCGGCACCACGGCCGCGGTCAACGGCGGAATGTCCATGGACTGACGCCCCGTCCCTTGCGCATCGGGCCATACTGTCCCGCTCCGGCCCACGGCGGCACCGCATCCGGCACACCGTCACCTCAGCACCATGGACCCCACCGGCCGGGCCCGCGGCACGCGTGGGCACACGGTGGTGACACGATCAAGGAAAGACACTCATGCACACGATCGATCTCGCCTACGTCGGGCGGGGCCTGCACGAGGAACTGGCCGCCTACATCGCCGACCAGCAGGACTACTACGCCGACGAGGGCGTCCACGTCGCGCTGCGCGACGGCTGCACCTGGGACGAGGAGCGGCTGCGCCACGGCGCCACCATCGGGCTCGGCCGGGCCCTGCTGTCCCGACTGACTGATGGCATCCCCTGGGTCGCACTCAATGTCAACACCCACCGCCCGCTGTTCTGGTTCCTCGCCCGCCCCGGCCTGGCCTCCCTGGCCGACCTGGCCGGCCGACGGCTGGCGGTACACGCCCCCCACACCGCACCCGGGTGCTTCGCCCGGATCGTGCTGCGCCAGGTCGGCCTCGACCCGGACCGCGACATCCACACCATCGTCCGCCCGCCCGGCGACTACGGCATGGACCTGCGCTGGCTGCACGACGGCAGTATCGACGCCGCCCTGGTCGGCAGCACCATGGCACCGGAGGCGGTAGCCGCCGAGCACGGCTGGCAGGTGCTGGCCTTTGTCGGCGACCACTTCCGGATCCCCACCGTAGGCCTGGCCGTCGACCCCACCTGCATCCACCCGGACGACCCCGCGGTCCAGGCCGTCCTACGAGCCCACCGGCGCGCCCTGCAGGTGATCCACAACGAACCCGACACCACGGTGCGGCACATGCGGACGTTCCTCGGCCGACACACCGCAGACGAAGTCCGAGCGCACTACGAGAGGTTCATCGCACCGTACTTCACCACCGACGGCCAAGCCGACCTCGCCGCGGGCGTCACCGCGATCACTGCGGTGGCCGCCGAACTCGGCGTCCCCGCCACTGTCACCGCAGCCGAGTTCTACCGCACCGCAACCACCACACCCTAGGTAGTCGGCTTGCCATGCCAGGTCCATGGCGGCCTGGCGGCGGACGGCCGCGAGCCCGTCGCGATTTGGACGGATGGTCAGTATGCGGGCGCGGCCCATTCTCTGCGTGCGGTCTGTCGGGGCGCCCACGGTGGAGCCCGGCGGCTCGCAGGATACGGCGGACGGTGGCTGTGCTGATCAGGTTGCCCCTGCCGAAAGCATCGGCGCGGCCTTCACCTCGCATCGTTCAGCGGGCGCCTACGGGCATCCGTAACGATCTTGACCCGTAATCGTAAGTACGAGAACAATGATCGGAGTTGCCAAAGGATCTTCACAGCTGCTCCGCAGGGAGTCACACGCCATGCGCATAACCACGACCGCCGCAGCGGGAGTGCTCGGCGGTGCCTTCATTCTGAGTACGGCGAGTTCGTCCTCGGGGACGACATCCACTTGGCCGACGTCGAGGGTGCTGTGGTCGTCGGCGGCAACGCCGACTTCCCTGGGGGCTTCAGCATCGGCAACAACTCTCAGCCGCCAAGACCGACGTCCTGCCGGGCCGGACATCGCTCGTGGCCACGGCGATCTACTCAACGGCGGTTCGGCCACCGCGGTGATGAAGGGGAACGTGGTCGTCGACGGCAAGGTCAAGGACTGCGCCGTCGAGTTGCACGATGGCACCTTCGGCCAGAAAGCCGACCTCATCGACTTCGAGGGCGAGTTCGCGAAGCTCCGGGCGCGCCCCTCAGCTCTCGCCGACAAGCCCGTGACCGTCGGCGCCACGGCCGAGCTGGACGGCGTCCGGCGGGACGCCGTCCCGGAGCGCGGCGACCGGTGGTGGGGGGCGATCTGGCCTTGACCGGTAGCAACGGCACGATTCCACTGGTCATCGGCAGTGCCGTGGTGCTCGCGGCAGGCGCCGGTCTGGTCGTGGCGGGCCGTCGCCGCAAGCAGGCCTGACCGTCCTCCGCCCTCCGCCTACTCCTGCCCGGCCCGAACGCGGGGCCGCCCACTCAACCACAGGTACCGCTGGCGCTCTGATCCGCATCGGTGCGGCGCCGGCGAACACAAGCTCTTGAGGAGTCTCTTCAAATGATCGGAACGGTGGGGAAATGACCTGGCGTGGACGGACAGCCGCAGTATTGGTGGCTCTAGCTGCTCTCATGGCCTCGGTGGTACCGGCCGGTGGGGCCGAGAACACTTCCGCCACGTACAACGTGTGGCACTGGAACGTCGCGGGCAACACCATGCATGCCGGCTCGGTCACCGACGGCATGGTGGACAACACCGTCAAGTCCGTCCTCAACCGCGATGCCGACTTCGTGTCCCTTAACGAGATCTGCTTCGGC
Source organism: Streptomyces sp. NPDC048411 (assembly GCF_040704695.1). Lineage (NCBI taxonomy): Bacteria > Bacillati > Actinomycetota > Actinomycetes > Kitasatosporales > Streptomycetaceae > Streptomyces > Streptomyces sp. NPDC048411. Next base: position 13,209 of record NZ_JBEZKL010000128.1, on the reverse strand, counting down.
CAGTACAAGGCTGTCCAGGCGAAGCTGTCGGCGGCCGGCTGGCCGCAGGACTCTGGCACCTTCTCCCGTTTCGCCGCCACCCGCGACCCCGACCCGGGCATCTGCAATGGGGCCGAAACGTTCGGACTGGCCCTGTTCAGCAGGCAGCCACTGGGCGATTCCCAGCAGTACGTTCTCCCGTGGGACGGCAAGAAGGGCACCCGCAAGATGCTCTGCGCCCCCCTGCGCGACGTGGCGCTCATGCGGTTCTGCACCGTCCACATCACAACGAGCAACGCGGTGACCGAGGGCACTCCCGACAACGTGCGGCAGCTGGACGCGGTGCGCGCCCTGCTGGACGGCTTCGACGCGGCGGGCGAGACCTACATCGTAGCCGGAGACTTCAACGCGCAGCCGAACTACGGCCGTATGAACGCGTACTACGCGCCGTCGGCGGACACACCGCAGAACCCCGGCAACACCGGGAACCACCGAGAACTCGATGATGCCGACCCCGCGTACTGCCCCGGGTATGGGGAGCCCACGGTGGAGGTGACGGGAGGAACCGCTCCTCCGTGTGGCACCTACCCTAAGATCGACGAGATCTTCGTACGGGAGAACCGGATCGCTGGAGCGTACAGCGCGGACGCCCTTGCTCTTTCCTACAGTTGTGAGGGCGGGACTCCGTGTTCCGACCACCGGGCACTGACCGGCACGGTGCGGTTGAGCATCGGATGACCCGAGCCGCCTGGGGCAGGGTACGCGCGCGTACCCTGCCCCAGGCTGGTTGTCGACGGCACCGAGCACACTCTGGAGGCCGGGCAGACCGCCACCTTCGACGGCGACACCGCACACACCTACCGTGGATCCGGGACCGATACCTGTCACCTGATCATGACGGTCCACCTGCCGCCCGGCCCCGCCGCCGCACCCTGATCTCTATCCCGTACGTGTGGCTGCAGGGACCTCGACGACCGCCGCACGGGCCGGTGATGAGCGGCCGGCCTTCTCCTCGCCGGACGGGGCCTCGGTGATGCAGCCGTCCACGAGATCTCGCCCAGGTCGAGGCCGATCATCCGGTCGTAGGCGTCCAGTGCGAGAGCGTGCAGTGTTTTGGAAATTCCTTGCTGGGACCACTCTCTGAGGAGTCGGCGGATGGTGCGGTCGGAGCATCCGGGTGTGGAGATCCGCTCGTAGCCGGAGCTGTGGACCAGCGCGAGCACGACGTGCTCGAAGATGGAAGGCATAGATGTCCATGATCCACAGCTGCTGGGTGCTGCTGGCCCCCAGATCCGCGCCCAGCTTCGGCAGCGCCGGCAACAGCACAAAGACATCGATGGAGACCAGCAGTGTGGGCAGTGCCGGCACCGCCGGCCCGGCCCGCTCCCGTCGCCCGGCCCCCTCGGCGCCCAGCCCGATTGCCGTGCTCGCCCTAGTCACACATACGTCACACATCGTCGACCAGCGCCGCCGCGACCGCGGTGCCCGCGAAGCCGACCGAGCAGTCACCCGCGCCGCCCTCGTCCTCAACGGAATCTGGAAACGATCACTGCCGAGAAAACGTCAGTCAACCGCGTCGGCGTGACAGTGCCGTCGTCGCCACTGAATTGTGCACGGTGAAGGCAACCGTGCCCGGCAGAAAGCGGTCGTCCGACCACATCAACGGTCTTCCCGCCTGATCCGTGGCCCGCCGCCGCTCCCGCATCAGCGCCGCATCCGGGGCACAGCCGAGCAGGCGCGCATCGTCAGCATCGGCGTAGACGAGGTCAATGGTGTGTTCCGTGTCTGCGAACACCACCCCTTCCTCAGTCAGCGGATCGGTGTGCGAGATCTCGTGGGGATCCAGGCGCTCGATCAGGGCACCGATGCGCTCGGGATAAGTCGTCCGCTCGATCATGACCGGAACGCGCGACAACGTCCGCAGCCGGAGCATCCGATAGATCAGTGCCCCAGGCTCGAGGCCGAGTTGCTCGCATTCCAACGGTTCTGCGGGACGGCGTTCGATGTCTATCGTGCGGCCGCCCGGTTCTTCTCCGAGCGCGCGTGCCCAGCGGGTGAAGCTCAGCAGTTCGAAGAAACTCTGCGTACGTGACGTGCCCAGGACGACGCGCCGCGTGCCGCGCCGGGAAGTGACCAGGCCGTTGGCGCGCAGCACAGCCAGTGCCTGACGGACGGTGCCGCGTGACACGCCGTACTGCTGGGCGAGTTGCTCCTCACTGGGCAGTCGGCCGTCCGACCCGCATCTGCCGGCGGCTATGGCCTCGCGCAGGTCGGCAGCCAACTGTCGGTACCGGGCTCCGCTGGTACCACCCCCCGCGACTGCCATGTCGCTCTCCTTTCCTCAGTCGCCCGTCGACGCTCTGGCGTGACCCTATCCGCTCCCCAAGCCTGGCTCATCGGCTAGGTCCTTCCGTGGAGTGGAGGTCCGTGATCTCTTCCCGAGAGGCTCCTCCGCATGTTCGTTGGCGTTCATCTTCCGTACACCGCCCCCCGAGGTAATGAGTGAAGTTGTACAGCCAACTTGCTCCCACCAGGAGGCTCCAGTGAGACTGCACTACGTTCGCTCCATCGGCCTTGCCTGCGCCCTTGCCACGGCCGCACTGGGACTCAGTGCATGCGGCTTGACCAGCGCAGATGGGGCAGGCGGTAGCGGAAGCAAGGCCGCCACTGCCACCTCGGCAAAGGACTTCGGCGGCATGGACGCCCTCGTCGCAGCCGCGAAGAAGGAGGGCAAGTTGAACGCCATCGCCCTTCCTCGTGACTGGGCGAACTACGGCCAGATCATCGACACCTTCGAGAAGAAGTACGGCATCAAGGTCGAGGTCGAGAACCCCGACGCCTCCAGCCAGGACGAGATCAACGCGGCCGCCTCCCGCAAGGGCCAGGGTCGCTCCCCGGACGTCATCGACGTGGGCAGGGCCTTCGCCATCAGTGCGGCCGGGCAGAACCTGCTGGCGCCCTACCGCGTCTCCGCGTTCGACCAGATTCCGAAGACCCAGAAGGACGCCCAGGCCCGCTGGTACAACGACTTCGGCGGATACGCCTCGATCGGGTGTGATGCGGCCCGTGTCAAGAAGTGCCCGAAGACCTTCGCCGACCTGCTCGATCCGCAGTACAAGGGCAAGGTCGCGCTGACCGGCAACCCGACGAAGTCCGGGTCCGCCTTCGGCGCCGTGTACGCGGCGGCGCTCGCCGACCACGGTTCCTTCGACGACATCGGACCGGGCCTGGACTTCTTCACCCGACTGAAGAAGGCCGGCAACTTCAACCCCGTCGAGTCGACTCCTGCGACCATCCAGAAGGGCGAGACCCCCATCAGCATCACCTGGGACTACCTCAACGCGGGTTACGCCGACGACCTCCGCGCCAAGGGCGTCGACTGGAAGGTGAGCGTCCCGACAGCCGGCGTGTACGCCGAGTACTACTCCCAGGCCATCGTGAAGTGGGCACCGCACCCGGCCGCGGCCCGCCTGTGGCAGGAGTTCCTCTACAGCCCCGAAGGCCAGAACCTGTGGCTCAAGGGCCACGCCCGCCCCGTGCTCATGCCCGCGATGCAGAAGGCCGGCACGCTCGACACCACCGCCGCCGCCAAGCTCCCGCAGGCACCCGGAGGCACGGCTGCGTTCCCGACGGAGGATCAGCTCAGCAAGGCCAAGCAGGCAGTCATGCAGGGCTGGGGCCGGGTCGTCAGCGGATGAACGCCCTCCAGACGGTCGCCGCAGACGACAACCCCACCCGCCCCTCCGACGGCAGTCCCCATACCGATACCGGCTCTGCCCGACGGTGGCGCCTGCCGCGCTCGGCAGGCTGGCTGGGCGCCGTTCCTCTGCTCGTCTTCGCCGCGGTGGTGTTCGGCCTGCCCGCCGCGACGATGGTGTTCGGCGCCTTCATGACGCCCGAGACCATGCCCGGCGGGGCCCGCTTCACCGGCGCCAACATGAGCGCCTCGCTGCACGGCCCCTATGTGACCGCGCTCATCGGAAGCATCAAGCTCTCAGCCGTCTCCGCGCTGATCGCCGCGGTTGTCGGTCTGCCAATCGCCCACGCGGTCGTGACCTCGCGATTCCGCGCACTGCGCGAGGCAATCCTCGCCGGTGCGGGCGTGCTGGCGAATTTCGGCGGTGTGCCGCTCGCTTTCGCGTTCGTCGCGACGCTCGGCAACGCCGGGGTGCTGACCACGCGCTTCCACCTCCTCGGACACGGCTGGAACCTGTACGGCTTCTGGGGCCTGACCCTCGTCTACCTCTACTTCCTGATTCCGCTCATGGTGCTCACACTGGCCCCCGCTCTGGAGGGGCTGCGCCGCCACTGGCGCGAGGCTGCCCACAACAACGGCGCCAACGCCTTCCGGTACTGGATGCACGTCGCCCTGCCGATCCTCATGCCATCGCTGCTCGGCGGCTACGTCTTGCTGTTCGGCACCGCGTTCAGTGCCTACGCGACCGCCGCCGCGATGGTCGGCAGCTCGGTACCGCTGGTCACCATGCAGATCGCGGACGCGCTCTCCGGCGACGTCCTGGTCGGCCAGGACAACGTCGCCTTGGCGCTCGGCGTCGACATGGTGCTGGTCGCAGGGCTCGTCATGGCCGTCCAGGTGCCCTTGCAGCGAAGGAGCACGCGATGGCTCGCTTGAACAGGACCGGATACGGGCGCGGCGCCGTGCTGCTGCTCACCGGTATGTACTTCCTCGTCCCGATCGCATGCGCCATCAGCTTCAGCGTCGGAATCGGCGGCCCACGCCAGAGTGTTGGCCTCGACGCCTACACCGGCATATTCGGCGCCGACGGCTTCGCCAGCAGTCTCACACTGACCCTGAAACTGGCCACAGCCACCATCGTGCTCGTTCTCGGGCTGCTTGTGCCCGCCTTGGTCACGGTGCGGCTGGCCGCTCCTCGTCTGCGCGCGCTCGTTGAGATCGCGTGCACGCTGCCGCTGGTCGTACCCGCTGTCGCCCTGGTCGCCGGAATCAGTACGGTGCTGCGCTGGGGACCCGACCATTTCGCCGGCACCCCCCTTTTCCACGTCATGGTCGCGCTCCAGGCCCCGGAATTCCCGCTCGTCCTGGTGCTCGCTTATACGCTGATGGCGCTCCCGCTGGCATACCGCACGCTCGACACCGGGCTGTCGGCCGTCGACCTGCGCGTGCTCGTCGAGGCCGCGCGGTCCTGCGGGGCCTCATGGCCGCGCACCCTCGCCCACGTGGTGCTGCCCAACCTTCGCGGGGCGCTGCTCAACACGGCGTTCTTGACCCTGGCACTCGTGCTCGGCGAGTACACCGTTGCAGCGGTCCTCGGCTACCAGCCGTTCGCCGTGTGGATCGTCGCCATCAGCGGCTCGCAGGCGCAGATGTCGGTGGCCGTGTCGATGGTCGGCCTCCTCGGCACCTGGATTCTGCTGCTGGCGATCAGCGCCACCGGACGCACGCGCCGCCCCAAGGAGACCTCATGACCGACCTTCTCACCGATCCGACAACCATCAGCCCGACACGAGCCGGCTCCACTGTGGAGTTCCGGGGGCTGCGCCGCGCCTTCGGCACCACGACGGCACTGGACGGACTGGACCTGGACGTCCGCCCCGGCGAACTCCTGGCACTGCTCGGCCCGTCCGGCTGCGGTAAGACCACCGCACTGCGCACGGTCGCAGGCTTCGAACAGCCCGACGCGGGCACGGTACTGGTGGACGGCGAGGACATCACGCGCGTTCCCGCACACCGCCGCGACGCGGGCATGGTGTTCCAGTCGTACAGCCTCTTTCCGCACATGAACGCCATCGACAACGTCGCCTTCGGGCTGCGGATGAGCGGGATGCGCAGAGCCGAGCGGCGGACTCGCGCCGCGGAACTCCTGGAACTGGTCGGGCTGGCGCACCACGCCGCCCGCTACCCGCGCCAGCTCTCCGGCGGCCAGCAGCAGCGCATCGCGCTGGCCCGGGCCTTGGCCCTGCGGCCACGCGTCCTCCTGCTCGACGAGCCGCTGTCGGCGCTCGACGCACAGGTACGGCAGACACTGCGCGAGGAGATCCGCCGCCTCCAGCAGCAACTGGGCATCACCACCCTGTTCGTGACACACGACCAGGAAGAGGCACTGTCCATGGCCGACCGGGTCGCGGTGATGCGCGCCGGGAGACTGGAGCAGTGCGCACCCCCCGCAGAGCTGTATGAACGCCCCGCAACCACGTTCGTCGCCGAGTTCGTGGGAGTGATGAGCCGCATACCGGCCAGGCCGGGGGCGGACGGCAGGACCGTACGCGCGTTCGGCCGCACGCTGCCGATCCACGGGACGCTGCCGGGCTTCGCCGGAACCGACGGCGGAAGCGGCGATCTGGACGTACTGGTACGGCCGGAAGCGGTCGGGGTCACGGCGGACGACGACGGCGCCTCTCGGATCGTGGGCGCAGCGTTCCTGGGCGCGACGACGCGGCTCACCGTGCGCCTGGCCGAAGGCACGGAGGTCATGGCGGACGTGCCTGCTCACTCGACGGCCGCACTCCCCGTCGGTGCGACGGTGACGCTGACGCTGCCGGACCGGCCGGTGCTGGTGGATCGCCACCGCCGGGCGGACGGCCGTGGCCATGGAAGCTGACGCCTCCAGCCACCTCCGCGACCCGACAACACCTTCGTCCGCGACCCGTCCCGCCGACCTGCCGGCATTCGTCGCGAAGAGCCCCCGCCCCCACCTGATCGCCACGCACCGGAGAGACATCCCTTGAAGCATCGCAGTCCCACCCCCGGCCGTCCCGCCGCTGTGCTGTTCGACATGGACGGCACACTCGTCGACACCGAACGGTTGTGGTGGGCCGCGGCGGAACAGATCGCAGACGCCATCGGGCGGCCCCTGACCGATGCTGACACACCGCATGTGCTCGGCCGCCCGGCAGCGCACACCGCGGCTCACCTCCACCGCACCGGCGGCCCCGCAGCCCCTGGCCCCGGCGTGCTCGCCACCGACCTGGACGCGGCGTTCGCCGCCCTGGTCGCCCACGACGTCGTCCCGCGGCCGGGCGTACTGCGCCTACTGGAGGAACTGGCCGCGGCGGAGGTCCCCACGGCGATTGTCTCCGCATCGCCGCGCCATGTCGTCGACCTCGTACGCAAGTCCCTGGGCGAGGAGCGGTTCGCCTTGACACTCGCCGTCGAGGACACCGTCCGCACCAAGCCTGCACCTGATCCCTACCTCGCGGCGGCCGCGGCCCTCGGCGTGGATCCGCGCGCCTGCGTGGTCGTCGAGGACACGCCCACAGGTGTCGCCGCAGCCGAGGCCGCCGGGTGCGCTGTGCTTGCCGTTCCCTCCACGGTACCGATCCCGTCCGTGGCCGGGCGGACGGTCCTCGACTCCTTGGAGTGGGCAGATCTGAGCTTGCTCGCATCCCTGCGCACGTCCACGGAAAGGAACTGACACCATGGACGACATCCGCCACGTGGTGATCCTCATGCAGGAGAACCGCAGTTTCGACCACTACTTCGGCACGCTGAACGGTGTGCGCGGGTTCGACGACCGTCAGGCCCTGACGGCCCCGAACGGGGACAGCGTCTTCCGCCAGCCCGCCCTGTCCCGGCCCGATGGCGGCGTCCTGTTGCCCTACCGGATGGACTCGACGAAGTTCAACGCGCAAAACGCCGACGGCCTGCCCCACGACTGGGAGTCCGGGCACGATGCCATCAACAACGGCGCGATGAACCGCTGGACCTCCGCCAAGGGGGAGCAGAGCATGGGCTATCTCACCCGTGAGGACATCCCCTACCAGTACGCGCTCGCCGACGCGTTCACCGTCTGCGACGGGTACTTCTGCTCGCTGGCCGGACCTACCAGCCCCAACCGCCTCTACCTGTGGACCGGCACGGTCGGCCCGGGCCGCGACGGCACGACCGGGCCGTGGATCGACAACACCCCGCTGCCCGAGAGCCCGGTATGCGACTGGACGACCTACGCGGAGCGCCTCTCGGCAGCCGACGTCTCCTGGCGCGTCTACCACACACCCGGACTGGACGAGCGCGATGGAAACTACGAGGACAACGCCCTCGAGTACTTCCGCCAGTTCCATGCCTTCGACAGGGACGACCCGCGTTACATCAACGCGATGACGAAATGGGACCTCGCGGCTTTCGACGCGCACTGCAAGGACGGTACGTTGCCGACGGTGTCCTGGCTGGTCTCGCCGTACCTGTTCTGCGAGCACCCGACTGCCAGCCCCGCATACGGCGCGCACTGGGTCGACACCGCTCTTCAGTCGGTGTTCGCCAACCCCGATGTGTGGCGTCACACCGCTTTCCTCGTCATGTACGACGAGAACGACGGCTACTTCGACCACGTTGTACCGCCCCTCCCACCCGCGGGCACCCCCGAGGAGTTCGTGGACGGGCAGCCGATCGGGCTGGGCAACCGCGTGCCGCTGTGGGTGATATCGCCGTGGTCGCGAGGCGGCTGGGTCAACTCCCAGGTCTTCGACCACACCTCCGTTCTGCGCTTCCTGGAGCTCGTCACAGGCGTGCGGGAACCCAACATCTCGCAGTGGCGCCGCGCCGTTTGCGGAGACCTCACCAGCTGCTTCGACTTCACCCGGCCCGACTTCTCGATCCCCGCGCTACCCGACACCCGCGCGCTCGTGGAGCAGGCCGACGCGGCGAACGAACTGCCGCCCGTGGAGCCGCCGGCCCCAGGAACACAGGTCATGCCTACGCAGGAACCCGGCGGTCCTCGCCCGCACCGGCCGCTGCCCTACCGCCCATGGGCCGACGTCACGGTGGACCGCGCCACCGGCAAGGTCATCTGCACTCTCGCCAACGAGGGAAGCGCGGCCTTCCACTTCACGGTGTTCCCCAACATGGTCCGGCCGTTCGCCGGAACGCCTTTCACCGTCGCGCCGCAGAGCACCGGCACCCATGTGTGGGACACGGTACCCACCTGCGGGCGCTACGACTTCACCGTCCACGGTGCCGACGGCTTCCTCTGCCGCTTCGCCGGGAGGGTTACCGCAGTCGATCAGAACGACACCGCCGCGCCCCAGGTGACAGCGGTCCTGCAGGGCAGTAAGCCGGAGAACGCGTCGGTCGAGTTGCTGCTGGCCAACGAAGGAGGGACGGCAGTACGCTTCACGGTTACCCCGAACGACTTCGACGGCGTGGAACTCACTCGGCTGGTAGGCCCGCGCGAGAAGGTCTTCTTGACCTGGCCCACGGACGACGGGCGGTACGACATGAGCGTCACGGTCGACGGTGACACCGGCTTCGCCCGACGATATGCCGGAACAGTGCACGCGACCCCGACGTGAGGTCCGCGGGTGAGGCGGCGCTGCGCGCCCACAACGGGGTCCTCGGCGGACTGATCAACGAATACCGCGACGGTACTGACGGCCCAAGCCGGAGCCACACGAAAAGGGGCAGGTCAACGGCGTAGCGAGGGTTTTGGAACCCTACAAGGGTCCGCCGCCGAGCGGCGGACCCTGCGCATCACCGAAAGACCACGGACGCGGGGGTTGGTAACTGGTCGCGGGGGAGCGTGCATAAGGTCGGTTTAGCTCGATCGTGTGATGGTGGGCTCGTGGGCTCGTGGGCTTGTGGTGCTCTGGGGTGGTCGGGGTGACGTCGCCGTGTGATCTGGGACGCCGGGTGCGGTGTCAGTGTGCGGGGCCCCTGCTCCACCGGAGTGATGGTTCAGGGCCTCTCCGTCGCCTCTGGCCGCACCCACTTGGCCAGGTCGCATAGGGAACTGGCCTCCCGGGATCGGACCACGCACGGGATGCGTGTCGCTGCCTCGGGGTCGAGTACGCCGGGGACCAGTGCGCCCAAGACCGTTCGGGGCGTGCCAGTGCGCGGACTCGCTCCCGCTCACTGCTCAGGGTCGGTGGACTACCGGGCGATGATCAAGGTGGCGGGGGACGCGGTGGGGTGGAACGACACTTCCCCGAAGCCGGCGTCGGCGAGCCAGGCCTGATAGTCGCCACGCCGCCAGGTCCCTCCCCGCTTGCTCTTGAGGAGCATTTCCGAGGCGAACAGGAGCGGGAAGGAGGGGCCGCTGCGGTCGTCCTCGACGACGTAGTCGCAGACGACGAGGGCGCCGCCGGGTTTGAGGGCGTCGCGGAGCCTGGCGAAGACCGCCACGTTGTCCTCGGGCCCTTCCTGGTGGGCGATGTGTGAGTACAGCGCCACGTCGTAGGCGGCGGTGTCGAGTTCGGCGGTGTGGAAGTCGCCGTCCAGGCACGTGAACCGGTCGGCCAGGGACTGCTGCGCGAGCAGCCGGCGGGCGATGGCGTTGATGGGTCCCCAGTCGAGCTGCGTCGCGCGGGCGGCGGGGTTGAGCCGGAGCCAGACGGACGAGAAGATGCCCGACCCGCCGCCCACGTCGAGGATCGAGAGGTCTTCGCGCTCGGCCAGGCCCAGCACGTCGGCTGCGGTCTGTGCGGCGGTGACCGACAGGCCCGCGATGGCGGTGACGACCTTCTCCCAGTGGGGGTTCTCGGCCACCTCCACCATCGGGTCCACCAGCGGGCCCCCGGCGCGGAACACCTCGAGCCGGCCTGCCAGTTTGTCCATCTCGGCCAGCTTGAGCTGCGCGAAGCCGCTGATGTCGGTGGGCTGCCCTTCGACCAGGTACAGCTCGGCTTCCGGGGTGTTGCGGTAGATGCCCTCGTGCGTGTGGAGCAGCCCCAGGCCGACGAGCCCGTCGAGGAGGGTCTGCACACCGCGCTCGGCCATGCCGGTTTTCGCGGCCAGCGCGCCGGCGGTGTCCAGCCCGCCGTGGATGAGTGTGAACAGCGAGTGCTCCGTGGCCACGCCGAGGAGGCCGGTGGCCCAGTAGCCGCTGGCGATCTCCAGGATGCGGCCGGGGGAAGGCGGGTTGCCCGTCATCTTGTCCTTCTCCTCACAGGGATGCCGGCACGGCCTGCCGGCGGAGGTCCGCGGTGATCGTCGGCGCCTCCACGCGCCAGCTGCCGACGGCCATTTCGGCGGTGATGCCGGGGCCGAAACCTGCGATCGCACCGGTGGCGTTCGCGGTCATGGTGTCTTCCTCGAACAGCCTGCGCAGCGCGTCGAATACGACCGCGCTGGCGATGTTCCCGTATTCCGTGAGCGTCGCCGAGCTGTGCCGGAACATGTGGAGATCGACGCCCAGGAACGTGCTCAGATCGGCGAGGATGCGCGGGCCGCCGGCGTGGATGATGTAGAAGTCCAGGCCGCCGATGTCCCAGCCGTGGCTGCCGGCGAGTTCACGCAGCACCGGGGCGAGCGGCTTCATCGTCCCGGGCACCCGGCGGTCCAGCTGGAAGTGGAAGCCGGTGGACCGCACGGCGTAGGAGATCCAGTCCTCGGTGTCCGGGATGATGTACGAGGCGTTGCGTTCCAGCGACACGCCGGTGCCGCCGCTCCCGCGCACCACGGCGGCCGCCACCGCGTCGCCGAACAGCCCGTCGGACAGCAGCGAGCCGATGCTGTCGTCGTCGGGCTGGTAGCACAGCGAGCACAGTTCGCAGGAGACGATCAGAACGTTGCTCAGCGGGTAGGCGGTGCAGAAGTCGTGGGCCCGGTTGATCGCGGCGCCGCCGGCGGCACAGCCCAGCTGGGCGATGGGTATCTGCCGGGTGTCGGTGCGGAACCCCATGTTGTTGATCAGCCATGCGGTCATCGACGGCATCATGAACCCGGTGCAGGACACGAAGATGATCGCGTCGATGTCCCGGGCGGTCAGCTGGGCGTTTGCCAGGGCCTCTTCGATGACCTTCGGGCATCTCTTCTTGGCCTCGACCTCGAATATGCGGTTGCGTTCCTCGAGGCCGGGATGGCGCAGCGTCTTCTCGATCGGCTGTACGATGTGCCGTTTCTGCACACCCGTGTTCCTGATCAGCCGAAGCGCCAGTGGCAGCTGTGGCTTCCCGTGGTGGGTCTCTTCGGCGAACTTCAGGGTTTCTTCCATGGTGATGATGTATTCCGGTACATCCACCGACGGTTTGCATAGCGTTGGCATATCCGTGGAGTCCACCTTCTGAGAGGGCAGTACGCGCGGATTTGCCGGGTTTCTCCCTGTCTCGGGATTGACGTGCTGGGTAGGGCAGTTGGCGGGGGCCTGCCGCTGCCATCGCGGCCTGGGATCGAGACAGAAGGCTGTCGCAGCCAGGGCTCTGCGACATACTGCGGTCATGAGTGAGGAATCGGCACGGCTGGCGCGAGCCCTCGTCGAGTTCCGTGAAGCCGAAGGTATCTCGCGGTGCGAACTCGCACGACGCACCTGGCTCAGTCACGCGACAATCAGGACCTTCGAACGCGACCGTGGGGACCTGCCCACTCCGACCGTTGCCCGCAGGTTCGAGGAAGTCCTCGGCTGGGCTCCGGGCAGCATCAAGGCCACGCCGTCCGAGGCGACGACCCTTGAGCCATCGGCCGATTCGAGTTCAGACCTCGAGTAGACACACTGGTCAGGACTGCTTACCGCACGGCTAGGGTCGTGGCAGGGCGAACAGGCCCGGTTCGGGCTCGGCCAGGATGTTGCGCCCGGTCAGGCGCTTGAGCTTCAAACGGACGTTGTTGATGTTGTTCGGAGCCGGGTCCAGGTCCATCGCCTCGCACACGCCCCGAGCCCGTAGCGGACCGTCTGCCTGGGCGAACACCGCCATGATTTCCTGGTAGGCCGCCCCGTCCGGCAGCTCCGGGGCGGACGCCGACGGCGCGGGCGGGTCCGGATCGGGCAGCTCCAGCAGCGTCTTGCGGGTGATCCGCACTTCCTCGACGGCCCGGCCGAGCTCTTCCAGCACGACGGTGAGCCGCGTGATCTGCTCACGGGTCGCTTCGGCCTGCTCGGCGATCTCCCGCTCGCGCTCCTCCAGACGTACCAGCACCGCCCCCAGGGTCAGCTCCCCACTGGTCACGCGCCGCGCCATGACGTCGCGCTGCCGGTCAGCCGACGGGCCATCACATCGCTTATCGCCCAGTAGACCCGGGACTCGGCCGAGGCGGGGCGGTGCTCGTAGTCACGTACCAGCCGCCGGTGCAGCATCAAGATCCCGTTCGTCTGCTCCACCCGCCAGCGGATCGGCTGCGGGACAAACCCGGCCTCGGCCGGGTTGCGCTCGACGACTTCGACGTCGATGCCCACCTGCTGACCGTGGTTCACGACGGTCTTCTTGAACCCCTGATCCACCAGGGCCTTAGGGCCTGTTCCGGGTTGAGATCTAGATTTTCGGTTTTCTGCCCCGTGTCACCTTCCGTGCTGGTAGAAGGCTGGTGTGACGCGGTCTGAAGTG
>NZ_JBEZKL010000127.1:0-21294 GCF_040704695.1 Streptomyces sp. NPDC048411 | reverse complement strand
CCCGCCGGACCTACCGGTGCGGCGGGAGTCGGCGCCCCGAGCAGCAGACGACGCAGTTGCTCGGCCTGTGCGGCGAGCTGACGGTTCTTACCGTACAGATCCACGAAGACGTTGACCTTGGTGCGCAGCAGCCAGGGGTCGAATGGTTTCGTCAGGTCGGCGGCGCCGATCTCGTATCCCCAGTACAGGTAGTCCGTGTCGGCATCGGTCCCGGTGTCAGCAAGATGTTCGGCACGCCCTTGGTCTGGTCCAGGCGCTCAATGTTGGCGGCGGTCTCAAAGATGTCCATGCCAGGCATCAGTGCATCGACCAGCACAACCGCGAACTCCTGGCGCAGCATCGCTTTGAGGGCCACCCCTTCGGAGCGGGCGCGTACCAGCTGCTGGTCGAGCGACCCGAGTACAGCCTCTAGCGCCGTACTTCGCAGGTCGCAGATTCAGATGATCTGGCTGCCACCCCCAAACAGAGAGAGCCCGGAGGGCATGCTCTCCGGGCCCCGGCAAACGATCAGATGACCAGCGCCACCACCCCCACCGCCACGAACGCGACGCCGGCCAGCAGAACAGCGCCCGGCAGCACAATGAGCACCGCACCGAACACCAGCTGGCCCGTCGTACGGCGACCGACCTTAATGATCTCGGGGTCCACGGGGTCGTACGTGAGGACCTGAACTCTGCCCATGAGTCCGCCCGAGCATGAAGGTGCGCCTTGACTGCGACCGAGGGCAACGCGGCTGGTTGCCTCGTGCGGCGGGTCGCCTGTCACGGACGCCAGCACAGCGAGGGGTCGGGGTGGTCGACGAAACCCAGTGCACGGTAGAGCGGTTCACCGTCAGGAGACGCGTACAGATCCACTCGGGCGACCTCACGTTCCCGGAACCAGTCGAGCAAGCCCCGCATGATCGCGCGGCTGTGGCCGCGTCGTCGATACGTCGGATCGGTGACCACGCCGATGACGTGTCCAATCCGACCGTTGCGCAGGTGCGGGCCGGGCAGCCGTTGCTCAATAGTGCCGATGCCACAGGCGGCGAGGCCGTTGCCGCCGTCCACGACGAGGATCCGTACAGCGTCCGCTGTCAGCTGTTCCTTCAGCACCGCAGCAAGTGTGTCCCGCCAGTCGTCGTCTGCTGAGGACGGGTTGAAGAAGTCTCCGCCGAGGGTCTCGAACAGCAACGTCCGCAGGCGTACGAGCTCGGCGACATCGTTCTCCCCTCCCTGCCGTACTTCGGTGTGTTGTCCGGCGCGGTGTCCCATGCGGGCCAGAATGATGTAATGAGCTTATGCATCTCAACCCTTACGGCGAGGATGCCGTGAAGCTGGCTGCTGATCTCGCCAACCGACGCCCGGCAAACGCCGAGGAACTCGCGGACCGCTGCCGCGCCGCCGGGCTTGTGCTGGAGCATCCGGTCACGGCGAGGGACCTGGACCGTACCCAGTCCGCGCTGGGGGCGTGGGAGAAGGTCGTCGACGCCACCGACGAGCGCGAGCGCGCCGAGCTGGTCAACCGGATGCTGGCGGCAGCCTGCACCCACCCGCGGCTGACCGATCACGCCGACGACGGCTGGCACCTGCACTACCGCGACGACCGCCAGCCGCTCGGCGCCCTCCTGTTCTCGCTGATCTCCGTTGGCACCGCGCTGCACCTGGCAGGGCGGGGGATGCACCGGCTCCGGCGGTGCGCCCTGACCGAGTGCACCACGATCTTCGCCGACACCTCCCGCACCGGGCGGCAGCGTTACTGCTCCCAGCGCTGCGCCAATCGCGACGCGGTACGCCGGCACCGCGCGCGAGCCGCGCCGTGAATCGCACCCGGTGGCACGGTGAGTTGCAGCCTCGAGCCAGGACAAGCCGCAGTCGACCGAGGTGCGGGAAATCGACCGATAGATATGCCCGCGTAGTACGCCACGCCCCCCTTCGCACGGGCCAGCGAAGCCGCCCGAGCCCGCACCGGAACGCGAGCCCCGTTGCGGTGGGCGGCAGGGTTCAGCCCCTGTGCGGCCAACTCGTCGGCGAATCCCTTGGCGATCGGGCACGGCCGTGGCGTTTCCCGCAGCAAGAAGAGGCAACCCCCTTACAAACCGTCGCACGGGCGGGTGGGTACCACTGCTCCGCTATTCGCCCGGCCTTCTGCGAGCGGCGCAGGAAGTCGCCATAGCTGTCGGAGGCCGGCGGCTGAAGTGCGTCGAAGTGCGTCGGCGTCCGCACGGGCCGTTCCCCACCTCCTCGGCGGCCGGACTGCGCAGGGAGGGTCACGTCGAGCTCCGGCAGAGAGTCGCCCGCCATCGCGTCCGGTGCGGTCAGGCCGACGAGCACGGCCCTCCGGCGTTCCAGGCCGGCAGAGTTCACTGAGTGGTCGAGGGTGACGGCGCCGGGCACGGTGGTGCGCAGCGGGTCGGTCACCAGGCGGGCGCAGCACCCTTGGCCGTTGCCTTGCCTTGCCTTGCCGCGCCGGGCTGGCTTGGCAGCCTCGACTTCTGACCGGTTTTGTGCCTGAAATATACAGTTAATCCATGAATGCTCGGCTGGCCCTGCTTAACAGTGTGGAACGGGCCGTCACAGAGGGCGAGGTGCTGCGGCTCGCCCTTCAGCACGCCGTCGCCGAGCTGGACGGCCTGGGCGGGACGGTGCACCTGCGTGGTCCCATGTCGGCACTACGTCTGGTGTCAGTGGCCGGACTGCCTCCGGGCCTCGTCCGTCCGTGGGAGATCATCGACCAGAAGGACACCGCGGCCCCGGCCCGTGCCGTGCGCCAGGGTACTGGTGTATGGATGCTCCATACCCCCTCAGGCACCAGCCCTCCCACGTCGGCCAATGACTGGCCCGGGACGGGCCTGGCGGCTGTACCGGTGTTCGGCAGGGAGCAGCGCCCGGTCGGCGCCCTCACCGTCGTGGCAGGTGCTTCAGGAGAACCCACGGGGAAGCAGTGGGAATTCCTCACAGCGTTGGCCGCCTGGGCGAAGGAGCGGATGATCCAGGCCCCACCACCTGCTCGCCCCGCAAGGGAGGAGCCGAGCGGCAACTTCCTGCGGCAGGCACTCAGGGCCGTTCAGGTAGGCACCTGGGAGTGGAACAGCGGACGGCGAGCTGGTCCCTGGACCGAGCAGGACCGCACCCGCTGGGACCGCCGCCTCATCGGCCAAGGCGCCGAACTGCTCGCCGCGACGATCTGATGTTTCCCGCTGTCGGCGCAGCCCGTCCCTCCGACGCCACCATCGAACGGACAGCCGTCATTTCCCGGCCTTTGCGAGAATGATGGAGTCATGGCGAACCCGACGATCCTGACTGTCGACGACGACCCGGCAGTCTCCCGGGCGGTCGCCCGCGACATCCGGCGACAGTACGGCGACCGCTACCGAATCGTGCGCGCGCTCTCCGGCCGCGATGCCCTTGAAGCACTGCGCGAGCTCAAGCTCCGTGGTGATCAGCTCGCACTCATGCTCGCCGACTACCGCATGCCCCAGATGAACGGCATCGAGTTCCTCGAGGAGGCCATGGATCTCTTCCCGCTCGCACGTCGCGTGTTGCTGACCGCCTACTCGGACACGGAAGCGGCCATCGACGCAATCAACGTCGTGGATCTCGACCACTATCTCCTCAAGCCCTGGAGCCCGCCGGAACAGCACCTCTATCCGGTGATCGACACACTGCTGGACCTGTGGAACGCCACACCTGATCCGGGCGACACGGAGACCCGCGTGGTCGGGCACCGCTGGTCCGCGCCCTCCTTCGCGGTCCGTGACTTCCTCACCCGCAATCTCGTGCCCTATCGCTGGCTGTTGTCCGACGAGCCGGAGGGGAAGCGACTGCTGGCTGCCGCAGGGCTGTCCGCGACCGACGTACCGCTGGTCATCACCCCGGACGGAAAGCCTCTGGTCTCCCCCACCGAGCGGGAACTCGCCGCGCAGGTCGGACTCAGCACCGTTCCGGCCTCGGATTTCTACGACCTGGTGGTGGTCGGTGGGGGGCCTGCCGGTCTGGGAGCTGCCGTCTACGGCGCTTCGGAGGGACTCCGTACGGTCCTGGTGGAACAGCAGGCGACCGGCGGGCAGGCCGGGCAGAGCAGCCGTATCGAGAACTACCTGGGCTTCCCCGACGGCGTCTCCGGTTCCCAGCTGACCGAGCGAGCGCGCCGCCAGGCGCTGAAGTTCGGGGCGGAGATCCTCAGCGCGCAGCGAGCTGTCGCGCTGGAGGTGGCGGGATCGGGCCGGGTGCTGCATCTGGGTCCGGAGAGCTCGATTGCCGCGCACACCGTGGTCCTGGCCACCGGGGTGTCCTATCGGCGGCTGGCCGCCGCCGGGCTGCAGGAGTTCACCGGGGCGGGCGTCTTCTACGGGTCTGCGGTCACCGAGGCGCCCAGCTGCTCCGGGGACGATGTATACATCGTCGGCGGTGCCAACTCCGCGGGGCAGGCAGCGGTGTACTTCTCACGCTACGCACGGCGTGTTCACGTCCTCATCCGCCAAGGCGATCTGAACCGTTCGATGTCCAGCTATCTGGTCGACCAGATCAACGGCATCGCCAACATCGAGATCCACCCGTGGACCGAGGTGCTCGGCGGCGAGGGCGAAGGGCACCTGGAGCAGCTGACTCTCCGCGAGAGCCGGTCCGGCGCCGTGCGCACCATTGCCGCGTCCTGGCTGTTCATCTTTATCGGGGCCGAGCCGCATACCGAGTGGTTGGCGGGGGTGGTCACCCGCGATGAGCGCGGATTCGTGGTGACGGGCCCTGACCTGGTGGCCGGAGGGAAGCGTCCGCCCGGATGGCGGTTGCCGAGAGATCCGTACCACCTGGAGTCGAGCGTGCCCGGTGTCTTCGCTGCAGGGGATGTGCGCTCCTCCTCGGTCAAACGTGTCGCGTCGGCCGTCGGCGAGGGAGCCATGGCCGTCACGCTGGTGCACCGCTATCTGGAGGCGCAGTGACCACGTCAGCCCATCTGTCACCTGAGCAGTTGCGGACTCTGTTCCTGTTCGAGGAGCTCAGCGAGGAGCAGCTCGGCTGGCTGGCAGAACGCGGACGCACAGAGCAACGGCTCGCCGGAAGCGTGGTGTACAAGGAGGGCGAGTCGGCCACGTGTTTCTTCGTGCTGCTCAGCGGGGTGATCGCGCTCAGCCGGGTTCTGCACGGCGACGATGTGGAGGTCACCCGCACCGATCAGCGCGGTGTGTACAGCGGGGCAACTCGCTCGTACATCGGGGACCGCATCGAGCAGCGGTACCCCCACACCCTCCGGGCTGTCACTGACACCGAGTTCTTCGTGTTGCCCGCCGACGATTTCGCGTACGCGGTACGCACGTGGTTCCCGATGGCACTGCACCTGCTGGAGGGCTTGTTCTTCGGTACGCGCGCGGCCAATGCCATCGTCAATGAGCGCGAGCGGCTGCTGGCCCTGGCGTCGCTGTCGGCAGGCCTGACTCATGAGCTGAACAATCCTGCGGCAGCCGCTGTACGGGCCACCGCCGCTCTGCGGGAGCGAGTGGCCGGTATGCGCCACAAGCTCGCCATGATCGCTGACGGCCGGCTGGACGGATCCGAGCTGCATCGTCTCGTGGAGCTGCAGGACGATGCGGTTCAACGGGCAGCTACGGCTTCCGGTCTGCCCGCGCTGGCTGCTGCGGATGCGGAGGACGCCGTCGGCGACTGGCTCGAGGAGCATGGGGTCACAGAGGCGTGGGATCTGGCACCGACTCTGGTCGCCGCGGACATCAGCGTGCCGTGGCTGACCTCGGTGGCCGACACCATCGGCGAGGACAATCTGGGTTCCACGGTGCGGTGGCTGGCGTACACCATCGATGCGGAACTTCTGATGGGCGAGATCGATGATGCCGTGACCCGCATCTCGGGCCTGGTCGGCGCGGCAAAGCAGTACGCGCAGCTGGACCGGGCGCCGCAACAGACCGTGGATGTGCACACGTTGCTCGATGCCACCCTGACAATGCTGCGGGCGAAGATCCCGTCCAATGTTCTGGTGGTCAAGGACTACGGACACGAACTACCGCCGATTTCGGCCTTCGGCGCCGAGCTCAACCAGGTATGGACCAACCTGATCATCAACGCCGTGGACGCCATGCCTGCAGGGGGCACGCTGACGATTCGGACGTGGCGGGAGGATGCCCGCCTGCTCGTGGAGGTGGCCGACACCGGCTCAGGGATTCCGTCTGACATCAGACCCCGCATCTTCGAACCGTTCTTCACCACCAAACCGGTCGGTGAGGGCACCGGACTGGGGCTGGACATCTCCTACCGCATCGTGGTCAACAAACATCACGGGGACATCCGGGTCTCCTCGCAGCCTGGCGACACCCGCTTTCAGGTGTGTCTGCCGACCGACCCGCAGGACGAGGGCCCCTGAGGGTGCCGCTGGTAGCACCCTGCCCGCTTTCGGCCAGGTATCTGCGATTCATCGATCTGTGCGATGGCCACGGAGCCGGTCCCGGCCATGTGGCCGGGCAGCTGGCCACTCGGACCAACAGGGGTTCGGCCTCGCCCGCGGACTGCTGGTCCGGGTGGCCCTGTTGCGCACGGCGGACGACGGACACTGCGTCGCACCGCGTCACATCGTCTACGGCCTCGCGGACTGCCGCATCCACTCCTTGCGGGAACCACGAACGGGTAGGGGCGGGCGCCCGGTGCGACACGGGCCCCACGCGCGCCGGGTGTGACATCGGCGTAGAAAGAGAAGGGGACGCCGGTACGGACTCAAGGAGTGGCCAGCCATGCGGATCGTTGTGGACCTCACGCACTGCCAGGGCTATGCGCAGTGTGTCTTCCTCGCGCCGGAGGTGTTCGAGCTGCACGGTGAAGAGGGGTTGCTGTACGCCCCGGCCGTCCCGGACGACCAGGCCGAGCGCGTGCGCCAGGCTGCGGCGGCGTGCCCGGTCCAGGCCATCCTCGTCGGCGAAGAGGTGAGCGCCGGTGCCCGGTGATCTGCGGGACGGCCGCGTCGTCATCGTCGGCGCGTCGCTGGCCGGGCTGAGGGCCGCGGAGACGCTGCGCGAGAAGGGCTTCACCGGCTCACTGACCGTAGTGGGGGACGAGCCCTATCCGCCCTACGACCGGCCGCCGCTGTCCAAACAGGTGCTGCTCGGCAAGGTGCCGGCGGACACCACGGGGCTGCCGATGCGCCGGGATCCGGACGCCGACTGGCGGCTGGGAGTACGCGCCACCGGCCTGGACCCTCTCGGGAAGCGGGTGATGCTGGCCGACGGCGAGTCGCTGCCGTTCGACCGGCTGCTGATCGCCACCGGAACCCGGGCGCGGCCCTGGCCCAACCCGGATGAGGGCTCCCTGGACGGGGTGTTCACCCTGCGCACCCGCGACGAGGCCGGGGGGCTGGCCGAGCGGCTGGCTGCCGGGCCGGAGCGGGTGCTGGTGATCGGCGGCGGCTTCACCGGCTCGGAGATCGCTTCGGCCTGCCGGGAACGAGGATTGGACGTCACGGTCGCCGAACGCGGCCCCGCCCCCCTGGTGGGCGCGCTCGGCGGGACGCTGTCGAAGCTTGCGGCGGTCATGCAGCGCAACCACGGCGTGGATCTGCGCTGTGGGGTGACGGTCACCGCCCTGCGCGGGGACGGGAACGGCCGGTTCATCGGTGCGGACCTGTCCGACGGCAGCCGTGTCGACGCGGACGTGTGCGTCGTGGCGTTGGGGGCGGTCCGCAACGTCGAGTGGCTGGCGGAGTCCGGGCTGGCAGCGGGCCCCCGCGGGATCGCCTGCGACGCCGGATGCCGAGCCTTCAACATGTACGGGATCGTCACCGACGACGTCTTCGTGGCCGGTGACGTCTCCCGGTTCCCGCACCCGCTGTTCGGGTATCAGATGCTCTCCCTGGAGCACTGGGGCAACGCGGTCGCGCAGGCCGAAGTGGCGGCCCACAACATGGTCAATCCGGGGCCCCTGCGGCGCCCGCACCTCACCCTCCCGACGTTCTGGTCGAGCCAGTTCGGGCTCAACATCAAGTCGGTGGGCGTGCCGACCTTCTCCGACCAAGTGGTCATCGCCCAAGGTTCTCTGGAGGCACGCCGCCTGGCGATGGTCTACGGCTACCAAGGGCGGGTCACCGCCGCGGTCACCGTCGACATGGCCAAGTCGCTCGACTACTACCGGCACCTGATCGAGACGGCTGCCCCGTTCCCGCCCCCGCCCGGCGCGGCGGACCGTGCGATCGCGGCCGACATCCCGGTTCCGTCCGACGTGCCAGATCCGAAGGGGCTGTCCCATGGCCCCATCGTGGCGCTCACCGGCCACCTGCCCGATCTCCGACTGACCGTGGTGCACCCCACCGGCTGACCCGCGTCCCGCCCAACCACAAGGAGCCACCATGGACTCCGACACTTTGCTGGCACGGATCACTGACTACGTGAACCGCCCCAACCCCTACCCGCTGTACGCGGAACTCCGCGAGGCCGGTCCCGTGGTGCGGCAGGCAGACGGCAGCTATCTCATCGGCACCTACCACGAGATCGCCGCTCTGCTCCACGACCCTCGGATGAGTGCAGATCCGCGCTGCCGCACCGCCTCGTCTCCGTCCGCGGAGACGGCGAATCTGCCGTTCCTGCGGCTCGACGACCCCGAGCACCACAGGCTGCGCACCCTGACCATGCGCCCGTTCGGCCCGCCACACAGCCCGGGCCGGGTCGACGCCATGCGTGGCGAGATCGCCCAGCTCGCCAAGGAACTGATGGAGGACTTCCAGGCGGGCCGGCAGATCGACATCGTCGACGAATTCGCCTACCCGCTGCCCGTCACCGTGATCTGCCGTCTGCTCGGCGTGCCGCGCGAGGACGAGCCGCTGTTTCGGGCTTGGTCCGACACGCTGGTCACATCCGCCGACGTGAGGCCGGACGAGGACTCCACCGAGCGGAACCAGGCGGGCAACCAGGCGCGGATCGAGATGGGCCAATACTTGGTGGACCTCGCCGAGCAGCGCCGTGGCCACCCGACCGACGACATGCTCTCCGCCTTCGTCAACGAGCCGGATCCGGCCCTGCGACTCACCCGCGAGGAACTCGCGGAAACCGCCGTGCTGCTGTTGATCGCGGGACACGAGACCACGGTCAACCTGATCACCAACGGGGTGCTGACCCTGCTGCGCCACCCCGAGCATGTGGACCAGCTGCGTCGCGAACCCGACCTGCTACCGCAAGCGGTGGAGGAACTGCTGCGCTACGAACCCCCGGTCCACATGCGCGAGAGGATCCCCCGCGCCGACATCGACGTCGCCGGCACAACGATCCCCACAGGCACGTCCGTCGTACTGGTGCTGGCCTCAGGCAACCGCGACCCCAAGCGGTTCCACGAGCCCGACCGGTTCGACCCTGCCCGCCCGGACAACCAGCACTTCGGCTTCGGCAGCGGTATCCACCTGTGCTACGGCGCACCACTCGCCCGCATCGAAGCCGAGGCCGCGCTCGGCGCGCTGATCCCCCACCTGAGCACGGCACGCCTGATCCAGGACCCGCCCCCTTACCGGCAGAACGCCATGCTCCGCGGCCCCCGCCACCTGCCCATCCAACTATGACTCGGCTACGTGGCGGCACACGGCAAACAAGAGCGGCGGTCCGCCCCGTATCCCGCTCGTCGGACTCCGGCACTCGGGCTGCCTCCTGATCAGCCCGAACAGGGTCTCGTCGGCCCGGGGATGATCGAGGCGCGGACGCCGACTCCGGCGATGCTGCTCAGGACGCCGTGACGCCACACCGCGGCAGCACAGCCCTGACTGGTGGACCGCCTACGGCTGGCAGAACCGGGACGTCTCGGGGTGGTGCAGGCCGCTCCTCAGGTCACAGCCGGACCGCGCCAGGGCTTCTCAGCGCGCGGTACGCATCCGTAGCCCGCCGCATCCTCGCAGGCTCCGCGGCGATCGCAGAACGCACGATTCCCTTGACGAGGGACAGCGCAGGGCGGTGCGCATCCCCTACTCGCCGGACTGCTCGACGTCGCGGCCCACGCAGGCCATCGGCTGTCGAAGCCGTCCGTACACGGCTGGAACATCGGCGTAGCCCTGGATCCTTCTGCGGCAGTACCCACCGCCGAGACAGCTCTGCCGTGGGAGCGGATCGACCTCATTGCCGGACGGTTCAGCCACGTCGGCACCAGGACCCGCCTCGCACGACAACGGATCCGGATCGAGCTCATCGACACCGGCCGGTCACTGTTCCTCGACATCGACGACGAAGTGCACATCTACCCCGTGGAGCCCGCCGACCCCACTGGCTCCGGCCGTCCCAGCCGAGGCGGTACTGCGTCTGATCTACGGCAGCAACCGTTCCCTGGCTCCACTGACCACGGACGGCCCAGTCACCGGCGACGAGCCGCGCACCCTCTTCCCAGGCTTGTGAGTCGTGATCGCGGCAGTTGCTCCCCTTGATACCGCTCCTGCCCCGAACCGCGTCCCCCGGCCAGGGCGACGACCTGCGTCAAGCAATCGAATGAACGAATAAGCGATCAGCTCGATCGTGATAGGAAAAAAACATGAGCAAAGCACATGAACCTCAGGGAAACGGCACCTACGACGTGATCGTGCTCGGCGCCGGTCCGGTCGGCCAGAACATCGCCGACCGCGCCCGCGCGGGCGGCCTCAGCGTGGCCGTGGTGGAGCGGGAACTCGTCGGCGGGGAATGCTCCTACTGGGCCTGCGTACCCAGCAAGGCGCTGCTCCGGCCAGTCATCGCCGTTGCCGACGCCCGCCGCGTGGACGGCGCCCGGCAGGCCGTCACCGGCCGGCTCGACACGGACCGGGTCTTCGCCCGCCGCAATCGCTACGTCACCGACTGGGACGACAGTGGACAGGCCCGGTGGGTGAAGTCCATCGGCGCCTACCTGTTCCGCGGCCACGGCCGGATCGACGGTCCCCGCCGTGTCACCGTCACCCGCGACGACGGCGCGCGCCAGACCCTGACGGCCCGGCACGCGGTGGCCATCGCCACCGGCAGCCGGCCCGTGCTGCCCGACATCCCGGGCATCGGACAGGCCCGGCCCTGGACCAACCGGCACGGCACCGACTCCAGCACCGTGCCCGCACGGCTCGCCATCGTCGGCGGTGGCGGGGTCGGGGTGGAAATGGCCACCCTTTGGCAGGGCCTGGGCTCCCAGGTCACCCTGCTCGTCCGCCGCGCTCTGCTGCCCCGCATGGAACCCTTCGTGGGCGAGCTGCTCGAACGCAGTCTCACCGAGGCGAGCGTTGACGTGCGGATCGGTGTGCAGGTGACCGCCCTGCGCCGCCCGGACCCCACGGGACCGGTCACCCTCACCCTCGACGACGGCAGCGAACTGGAGGCCGACGAGGTCATGTTCGCCACCGGCCGAGCTCCCCATACCGACGACATCGGCCTCGACACGGTCGGCCTCGCCCCCGGCTCCTGGCTGGACGTGGACACCACCTGCCTGGTCGACGGGGTCGAAGGCGAATGGCTGTACGCACTGGGTGACGTCAACCACCGTGCGCTCCTCACTCACCAGGGCAAGTACCAGGCCCGGACCGCGGGCGACGCCATCGCCGCCCGCGCCGCCGGCCGGCCGCTGGACGATGCCCCCTGGGGCGACCACGCCACCACCGCCGACCAGCACGCCGTACCCCAGGTCTTCTTCACCGACCCCGAAGCGGCCGCCGTGGGCCTGAACGCCGAGCAGGCGGTCCGCGCCGACTACCGCGTCAAGACCGTCGATGTCGACTTCGGCGTCGTCCAGGGCGCCAACCTCTACGCCGACGGCTACCAGGGCCATGCCCGGATGGTCGTCGACCTCGACCGGGACGTCCTGCTCGGGGTCACCTTCGTCGGCCCCGGCGTCAGCGAACTCCTGCACTCGGCGACCGTGGCAGTCGCAGGGGAAGTCCCGCTCAAGCGGCTGAGGCACGCGGTCACCTGCTTCCCGACGGTCAGCGAGATCTGGCACTTCCTCCTTGCCGCCTACTGGCGTGACTGAGCCACGTCGCGGAAACACGGCTGCTGAACAGCACCATGGTGCGGGTGGGATTCCGAAGGATCAGCCGGCTCCGCAACGAGCGGAGCGTCATCCAGGCCATCACTTCGACCGTCGCCCACGCCGACCGGACCAGCACCACCCGCACCCGTACACTCAGTCAAGGTCGCCCTGCACCGCGCAGGACTACAGGCCGACTCGCCGTCGGCTGCGCTGCGCCTCCAGCCTGGTGCTCCACAGCGTGGCCCCGGCGGCGTCCCGCAGCGCGACGGTCAGCGCTCCGGAGGCGGCATCGATGTCGACCTGGCCGAAGAACTGGTACCCGTCAAGTGGCGAGGCGAGCGCCGACGGGTTCTTGGCGAACGCCAGCTGGGGGCCGAAGGTGGCGTCCAGCTTGTAGGGATGGGTAGTGGTGCCCGCGTTGAGCGGTCCGGCGACGAACTCCCAGAAGGGGTCGAAGTCCTGGAAGACGGCCCGCGCGGGGTCGTAGTGGTGGGCGGCGGCGTAGTGCACGTCCGCCGTTACCCACACCGTGTTGCGTACGGCGTGCCGCTGGAGGTGGCGCAGCACCTCGGCGATCTCCAACTCGCGGCCCTTGGGCCCACCGGGGTCGCCGTTGGCGACCCCCTCGATATTGGCGCCGTCCGGCACTACCAGGCCGACCGGCATATCGGCCGCGACGACCTTCCACAGAGCCTTGGAGCTGGCCAGCCCGCGCTTGAGCCACTCGGTCTGTCGGCGGCCCAGGATGCCGCCGTTCGGCTCGGTGTTGAGCTGAGGGCTGTTGGCGTCCCGGTAGGTGCGCATGTCCAGGACGAAGACATCGAGCAGCGGCCCATAGCTGATCCGCCGGTAGATGCGGCCCACCTCGTCGGCCGACTGGTCGTCGATCGGGAGGTACTCGAAGAAGGCCCGCCTGGCCCGGGCTGCGAGCACATCCACGCGCTTCTCGGTGTAGCGGGTGTCGGTGAGGATCTGGCCGGGATACCAGTTGTTGCGGACCTCGTGGTCGTCCCACTGGTAAATGCCGGGCACCTCCGCCGCGAAAGCGCGAACGTTGTCGTCCAGCAGGTTGTAGCGAAAGTTCCCGCGGTACTCGGCCAGTGTCTCGGCGACCTTGGACTTCTCCTCGGTGACCAGGTTGTGCCAGACCCGGCCGTCGGGCAGAGTCACGGTCTCCTGGAGCGGCCCGTCGGCGTAGATAGTGTCGCCGCTGTGCAGGAAGAAGTCCGGTTTGGCCTGCCGCATGGTCTCGAAGATTTCGATGCCGCCGAGGCCGGGATTGATACCCCAGCCCTGGCCGACCATGTCGCCGGACCAGACAAAGCGGATGTCGCGGCGTGGACCGTGCTGGTCGGGGGCGGCACGGAAGGAGCCGGTCACCGCGGCGCCGGTGCGGCGGGCGTCGGCCGGGTCCTGGAAGGACACCCGGTACCAATGCCGCTCGCCCGCGGCCAGACCGCTGATCTTGACGTGGCCCGTGAAGTCGCTGTCCGGGGTGACGACCGGCCCCCGGACCCGCTGAGCGTCGTGGAACCGCGGGTCGCGGGCCACCTCAACCACCATTTGGGCCGTACGGTCGGCCCGCGCCCAGACGACAGCGCTGCGGCCGACGACATCGCCGACCTGCACGCCGTGGCTGACCTCAGGTCGGCCGGACAGCACCAGCCCGGACGAGCTCGCGGCATAGGCACGGGGAGCGGTCAGACCGCCGACGACAGCGGCACCGGCGGTGCCGGCGGCAAGGAGGCTGCGGCGGCCCAGAAGACGGGAGAAGGACACATGCTCGTGTGTGGGCATGCGGAAGATCATTCGGAGGTCTTGTGAACGCCGGTGCCGCACCACACAAAGTCCTGTTGAACGGTCAGCATCAGCCGTACGGCAGATTGCTGACTTTACGTCAGCCCCAGGATAAGGAAGCGGAGGAAGGAGGTGGCCACCGCCTCGTCGCCGCTGCTCCACTCGCGCCGCGGCGGCTGCATCTTCCACAGCAGCAGAAGCAGGTCGGCTCCCTCGCCGCGGACCGGTCGCCAGTTCGCGGGGAGCACCCAGCAGCGGGAAACGCCCGCTCCACCGGAGGCGGGGATGAGCACCGCCAGCAGAACAACAGGTACAACAAGGTAGAGCTTCATAGTCCTTTCCTGGGCGTCGGACCCACGCCGGACGCCTCGCCACCACTCGCGCGCCATGTGAACACACAGACGCTGGCTGACGGCCTCTCCCCCGACCTCTCGGCGACGCACCGGCAAGGTCCGGGAGACGCAAAGATCAGAGGGCGATCAGCCCTGCTGCCGTTCCCTTGAAACCGCAGACGTCGAAGTAGAACGATCGCAAGTGTTCTTCGAAGTCAACATGCAGCCACTCGCATTTGGCGGCACGAGCTCCTTCAGCAGCCGTTGCAACCAGCGCACCTCCAATCCCCTGCGACCGGCTGCGCTGAGCCACGACCGTGTCCAGGATGAAGGCATGAACACCGCCGTCCCAGACAACGTTGACAAAACCGATCAGGCAGTCGCCCTCCCACGCACAGACCCAACCAAGGCTGTGACGTTGCAGTCTTGCGCGCCAATCAGTCTGTCCGCGCGGGTGATCAAACCCTTCAGCATGCAACTCATTGAGGGCTGAGTTCTCGAAGTCACCTCGCCACTCATACGCGATCGTCACAGGGGGAACATAGTGGCTGCCCCATCCCGATGCCCAGTCGGGCCAGACGCAGGAAGTATTCGCGTTCGCTTTCGTCCAGCTGCAGGGCGTGGGCCACGGCGTCCATGGCCTCGTCGAAGACGTTGCGGTTGCGACCCTGCTACAGGCGCGTGCACAGTCCACGCTGCCCCGGCCAGGTGAGCCAGTCTCTCCCGCCGCAGCCCCGCACCCGGCGAGCGCTGACGAGTTCCTCGTTGGCGTGGGCCCGTAGATCCCAGCGGTGTCGATGAGCGTGACGCCCAGGTCGAGCGCCCGGTGTGCCGGTGAATGGTGCGGGTCGACTCGGCGTCGTCCCCATGCCTGCCTTGCCGTAGAAACCGGACGTCGTCATCGCACTCAGACCGATGCGGAGGACCTGCAGATCCCCCAGTTCGATGTGCTTCATGACTGTGACCGCCGTCCCGAGCCCGTACGCCTGGTGCGCCTCCGGACCGCCGCCTTCACGGCACGTACCGGTGCAGGACGTGGCCGGCCGGGTCGGTGCGTAGAGGTGGCCACGGATGGGTCTCCTGGAAGGAAGGGATCGGGGAGCGGTGTTCCGATGTGGGACAGGGCTCCCGCAATTTCTGCACCAGGTATGTGCGCAGGCCAGCTTCCAAGCCTCCTCGAGGCCCCACCAGACGTGATCACGCCTTGAACCGCGGGGTCGGGAACGCGACGAGTCGGTGCCGCATAGCCCATCGTTCGCGCCAGGTACTCTTCGAAGAGGTCGGCGTGCTGATCATCCGTTGGGTCGGCAGGGCCGACGGGTCCTCTCGCCGAGGATGCGGTGGAGCGGGCCGCACGGACGTGGTGACCGTTGGCGAACGCTCGACCACCGAGGGCAACCCCGAGCGACCCATGCGCGCGGCGCCTCCTTGATCGACTTGATCAAGGAGCCCGCGCGGCGCTTCGACCACGTCGACCTGCGGCGCGGGAAGAACAGCGGCATTCTGGTTGCATGAGTGGTGCGATGATCATCGTGGACACACCGTCCCCCACAGGTGGGCGGATAGTGAGCGTGCACCGGAGCGGCGGGGACGAAGTCCTTGGGCTGGCCCACTCCGATCGCGATGTGGTGGCGTTCCTTGAGGGCGCCGGCCTGTCGGACCCGGAAGAAGTTCTTGACGATCCTCGGTGGGTGGAGTGGCGAGGCAGCCCAGCGCACCGGTGGCCCCCCGCATAGGCACTCCGGGTACACGGAAATAGGCGCCGGCGGGCAGGGCGTCACAGCCTTCAGTCCGCGAAAGGTGAAACGCTGGGGGTGCGGTGAAGGACGCTCATCCTTCGAACGATGAGTCCTCCCCACACAGCGCGGGCCGCTGGTACGAGACCCGCTCCGTCGAAGACCCCGGATCAACGGCAGGCAACCTTGCTCAGGACTCCGAGGGCCGGACCCAGGGCACGCGGAAGCGGAACAGGCAGTGGCCGAGTGCGGGACCTCCGCCCCCGCCGCGCATCTCGTGATTCTCCGTTCGAGCGGCGTTTGTCGTTACCGTGAGTGGCCACCGCGGGCGGATCGGCTCCAGATACCACCGGCTTCGGTATCAGACGGATGGCGGTGACTTGCCGGTAGCCGAGAGCCTGGGATATCAGCCGCGCCAGAGCCAGAAGGGCGAGCTGGAGTGGCCTCAGCTTGTCCGGAGCCATTGCTGCACCCACGGACGGTCGAGTCCGTGGTAGGAGCCGATATGACAAGCGGCTGGACTCTCGGGCGTAACCGCAGGCGCCGGTCCCCCACACGCCGTGCGTCCGCCTTGTCACCGCACCCCAAAACCGAGGTCATGGGCCTTTGCCAAGGTGCCTACGAAGCCGACGGTCCGCACATTTCATGCGCACCGGATTCTGATGAATCGTCACTTAACGCCTCGGTGGAGGCTCTGCAAGCCCGGGGGAAGCCCGGCACCAGAGGATGCGCGTGGAGACCGTCCCTGGAGGCCGGCAGCCATGGTACGGATCGCAGGGAGTCGGGCGAAAAGCGCCTCCCCTGGGCAGTCAGTGGCATAGCCGTCGCGGTGGCCGGAAATGGCATCGAATTCGGCTGAAGTTCCTTTCGTATAACGGCTCTTGTCATTCGTGGACGTGAGCCGCACCTTGCTGGTGGGGTCGATGCCGCGCAGGCTGAGTTTCCAGGCTGCGAGGGCCGCGATCGCATGTTCCATGGCTGCGGGCACTGGCGCCCCTCTTCCGAAGGTGCCAATCGCCGCGATCCCCACGGTGCCTTGGTTGAACCCGATGGTATGGGAGCCGATGACGGGACGGTCCGCACCGCCGGCACGGCCTTCGTAAATGGTTCCGCATTTGTCGACGAGGAAGTTGTAGCCGAGGTCTCCCCATCGCCGGTCACGGGTCTGGCCCGTATACAGATTGCGCAGGGTACGCGGGACGTCCGCGCAGTCATAGCCGTTGGGGGTGTCGGTGTGATGGATGAAGACCGCTGCCACCCCTTCCGCGTAGTGGGCATGGGGGTCGCGCTGGGTCTCGTCGGCTTGCCATTGGGTCCGCGACACGATGGCGGGCCGAGGAGCTGCATGGGGGAATGCCACTGCTGTCACTCCGAGGGCTGGGAACAGCCGCGCGGCTTCGATAGCCGGCTCCGGAAGTGATCCGGCCCGCCACATCGAAAGCGAAAGAGGGCCTCCCGGCATCGTCCCTCCGACGGCACCGGCCGTCGTCACCCCGGCCGGTGCCACCACAAGAGGAAGTGCCATAGGAATCGTGAGCCACAGTGCTATTCGGTACAAACGCACAGGAAAAACCTTCTTTAGTCTTTCGCCGAGTGGACGGCGGGAGCGCGTATGGCCAATAGCTTTGCCACGGAAGGTTCGCTGCGCGCGCCGGGTTACTGCAGTCAGGCGAGCATGCCGACACACCTACCAGCTCCCGCCAAGGGGCCGAGGGTGAGCCGATCCGACATCAGGAGGGTGAGGTGCGATGAGCGACAACCATGGCCTCCACCATGTCGGTGAGCCGATGGATGCTGCACCGGAGGTTTCGCGCCAGCCGGCTTCCCTTCATGGCGTCCATAGCCTGCTCGCCGGCCCGGCGGATTTCGGCATGCGTGCTGTTGCCGCCGCCGCTTCCCCCGCTTGAGCCGACGCCCTCACACGGCACCCGGACCTGGGAGCCGGCGCCCCGGTACGACTTGCCTTCGACGGGTCGGTCACCTCCAAGCCGCGCCTCACCATCACAGCCGGTCGGCTCCCGCGCCGGTCGGGAGAGTGCCGAGGGAGTCAGTTCTCGGGACGCGCGGGGTCGAAGCCGTGCTGCAGGTAGACAGTGCTGCCCTCTTCGATACCCAGCTCTTCCCTGACCTCGCGCCGGGCTGCTTGCGGTGGGTCCTCCCCTGCGCCCAGCCCGCCGCCGGGGATCTCCCAGGTGTCGTCACGGCAGGACGGTTTGACCACCAGGATCGAGCAGTCTCCTTCGAGACGTTACGGCCGACGGACGAGGGGGGCGTCGAACGGTGGGTGCATGGCGTTCCTCCTGGGTGTCAGGAGGTGGGCTGGGGCCAAGGGACGTCGATCTCGACGGGCGCGGCGTAGTCGATGCCGGGCACGGCGAATCCGTAGAGCTGCTGCACCTGGACGGTGAACCAGTCGAGGGCGGCGAGGGTCGGGATGTTCTCCGTGGTGGCGGCCTTCCAGCATTCGGCGACGGCCTCTTGGACGGCGGGGGTCAGCTCCCAGGTGTCGAGGCGGATGCGGTCCTCGTCGTCGACGTCGAGGGGCGCGGTGCCGGTGAGTTGGTCCCAGAGTTGGGTGAGCTGGGCGATCGGCGGGACCATGGCGTCTTCGAGGACGCCGCGCAGCAGCCCGACATAGAGTGCGATGCCGGGAATGGCCGTGCTGGACTGGGTGACGGCGGCCCCGTTGACTGAGGTCAGGGCTCGGCCGTCGACTTCCTTGACGAGCCGGTCGTTCAGGTCCCGGGCGGTCTGTTCCAGATGGGCCTTGGCCACACCAATGGTGCCCTGCCGGTAGATCGCGGCGGTCAGCGGCGACCCGATGTAGGACAGGGCGACAGTGGCGAACCCTTGTGCCAACAGGTCGTGCCCGGCGAGGTGGTCGATCCAGCGGGCCCAGTCCGTGCCGCCCATGACGGCGACGGTCTGCTCGATGTCGTCGCCCTCGGCCGGCCCGGTCTCGACTGTCGTGACTTCGGGTGCCCCATCGCCGTCGAAGACGAGGGTCTTGGTGCGGTACGCCTCACCGATCGGCTTGAGCACGGACGCGTACGTAGCACTGGTATCGGGATCGATGCGGCGTGGGGCTGCAACGGAATAGACGAGGTAGTCGAGCTTCCCGCCGAACCGCTCGTCGAGGAGGTCGGCGACCTGGTCCTTCAGGGTGTCGGAGAACGCGTCGCCGTTGAGAAACACGAAGTCCCGCCCGTGCTTCACGGCCAGCTCGGCCGTTGCGGCAGTCCGGTACCAGCCGGCCGTTGCGGTTCGGCGGCCGGGCGCCCTCTCGAAGGACACGCCGACGCCCCGGATGCCGGCCCTGGCGAGTCCTGCGATGGTGGCGGCCAGCCCGTACCCGGCGGACGAGCCGATCACAAGCGCGACGGGTGCCTCGTCCGCGTCCGTACGACCCTCCTGCGCCGGTTCGGGGACGGCCTGCCACATGTCCTGGACGAGCCGGGTGCAGCCGGCCGGGTGTGAGTCGAGGAACAGGAAGCCGCGGGAACGGGAACTGACGATGCGTTCGGTCATGAGAGGTTGTCCTTGCCGGTCGACATGTCCAGGGGTGCAGCGACCACCGGAGCGCTCACCGCGTGCTGCAAGTCTCGGACCGTGCGGACCCGGCGGTCACGTTGTCGGGAACAGTAATGATGAGGCGACCTTGGAGAGTTTCCACCATTGCGAGCAGGGCCAGACCGGCCACGCCCGGCCTCGGCCCCGGCCCGGCTCCGGCACCGGCACCGGACAGGACTCCGAGATCCAGGGCGAGTCTGGCGGGTCGGCGTCGGCGCTACAGACTCTGTCGCATCTGCTTCCCTGACACCGCCCCTGCGGCCAGGGCGTCCCCGCCCTGTTTCCCCATCGGCTGAGTGCTCCGGGGGGGGTAGCCCTACCTGGAGCGGGCAGGTAGCAGGATCGCCCCCGACGGCCGCATCCGGAAATGCTGGGCCCGGCACATGCCGCTGGTTTCCCTACGATTCCCGAGGAGTTGACTCGTGCGCGAGCAGGCACAGCAGAGGTCCCGTTCGTCCAGGCGGCAGCGGGGCGGTCGGCGCAGAGCCGTGCCGGCCGCGACCGCGGTGGTCGTCGGCGTCATGACGATGGGTGCCCTGGCGCCGCCCGCGGCATTTGCCGCCGCCAGGCCGGACACCGTCCAGCAGGGCCTGAACGCGCTGGTGCACACCGACGGGATGCCCGCCGCGATGGCGAGCGTCAAGGGCCGTGAGGGCCACACCCGGACCTACATCGCAGGGGTCGGCGACCTGGCCAACGGTGCGAAGGTGCCCAAGGACGGTCAGGTGCGGGTCGGCAGCAACACCAAGGCGTTCACCGCGGTGGTCGTGCTGCAACTGGTCGGTGAAGGGAAGATCGGCCTCGACGCCCCGGTCGACACCTACCTGCCGGGCCTCGTCCGCGGGGAGGGGATCGACGGACGCCACATCACCGTCCGTCAGCTCCTGCAGCACACCAGCGGACTTCCCGACTATCTCAACTACGACATTCAGCCTCGGTACTTCGAACCCCGCGAGCTCCTCGACATCGCTCTCCAACACAAGGCCGACTTCGCCCCCGGGACGAAATGGGAGTACAGCAACACGAACTACGCTGGCCGGCCTGATCATCCAGAAGGTCACCGGCCGCCCGCTTGCCGAGGAGATGGACCAGCGCATCATCAAACGCATCGGGCTGCGCCACACCTATTTCCCTGCCCCCGGTGACATGACCATCCGAGAGCCTCATCCCAAGGGCTACTACCAGGATTCAGCAGACGCGCCTCTGAGCGACGTCACGGAAATGGACCCCTCCTGGGCCTGGGCGGCAGGTCAGATCATCTCCACCAACTCCGACCTCAACCGGTTCTTCACCGCGCTCCTGGCCGGCCGCCTCCTCCCGGCGGCCCAGCTCGCCCAGATGCGCACCACCGTCCCCGCCGGACACCCCTTTGGCTCCGGCACCCGCTACGGACTGGGGCTCGTGAGCACGCCGCTGTCGTGCGGCGGTGTCTCCTGGGGCCACGGCGGTAGCTTCCCGGGATACGAGACCCGGGGCGGAGTCACCGACGACGGCCGCGCCGCCAACGTCGCGGTGACCATCCAGCCGACCGACAAGGCAGCCATGAAGCATGTCGAGAGTGTCGTGGACACGGCCCTGTGCCGCTGAACCGCGCCTGTGAGGGACCAGCCGGCGAGTCAAGAGCGTAGCCAGAGACGTACGACAGCAGCGGTCACGGCGCCGTGGAAGACGTACGCCCTCTTTGTCACAACGCGTGGCCACGGCCCGGTAGATCCTCAACCGGTTGACCCCCTGCTCGAACGAAGCCGAGAGCTTGGGGAAGGAGCTACCAGGGCTTGTGGCCAACGCGGCGAGCGGGCGTGCTGCTGGGCGGCGCGACGGGGCAAAGCTTGCCGGGAGGGCCACTAGGGCCTGTTCCGGGTTGAGATCACTCGGTGGGGCGGAGGCTGCGGATCCAGATGAGGGAGCCGCGTAGGTGGAGCCCTGCGAGGTAGCTGG